>CAZGSG010000116.1:0-16635 GCA_964528095.1 uncultured Terrimonas sp. | reverse complement strand
TTTTGCTGGCAGGATATTCATTATTACCGGAACAGTATCGTTTCTCAAGAGGTATTATCCTGTTTGGTGCAATGCTGGGTTTTATACTCATCAGCGTGTTCAGGTGGCTACTGGTCGTCACGGGCGTGCTCAATAGTAAAGTCGAGCAACGCAATGCTTCAGTACTGATCATTGGCTCGCCCGCGGAATATGAACATTCTTTACAGGTGATGAAGGATGCGGGCGTGCATGACAGGATATTGGGAAGGGGCGCCATTAATGAAGCGGATGCGACAGGGATCAACTACCTCGAAAAAAAATCGGCCAGTGCTTTGTCAACCCGTTTTTATGAGATGATCTTTTGTGAGGGCAGTTTATCATTCAAAGAAATTATCAGTCGTCTTGGTCGGCTGCCGGCAAATACACAGGTGAAGATCCATGCGAGCAATAGCCGCTCTATTGTAGGCAGTAAATCAAAAGATGATGCCGGGGAGTCGGTATCCAAAGAAAATGGATTCAGGCTGGCAGATCCTTATTACCGCCGACTTAAACGATTGGTGGATATAACCGTGAGTATTTTTGGTATCCTGCTTTTCCCGGTCCATCTATTTGTTGTCAGAAAACCGTTTTCTTTTCTCGCAAATAGTTTTAAAGTACTGGCAGGTGGCAACACCTGGATCGGCTATGCGGCGGATGAAAAACAGCTGCCACAGCTGCGAAAAGGGATTATCGCCTGCAATAGCATACCTGTTTCCGAAAAACAACAACTTCCGGCTGAAAGTTTGCACATGTTAGATTACTGGTATGCCAGGGACTATCAACCACGGCATGACTGGAAGATCCTCCGGAATGTGTACAGAAAGCTAGGCGGCTGATGGATTGCCTTATATTCGCAGATTTACACACAACATTCAGTAATTTTAGAAACACAGAAGGGCATAATACAAATAATGGCGTCTATTATTGATATAAAACTACCAAAAGCGCTTGCAGCGGCCTTAAGGATACCGCAAAATGATCCCCGCCGTCAGCAATTGCGTGTGTTGAAAAAACTACTCAAAAAAGCAAGATTCACCGAGTTTGGCCAGAAATATAAGTTTGATGAGGCATTGCTGACCCGTTATCCGGCAAAAAAATTCCAGGAGCTGGTGCCTGTACACGACTACAATAAAATATACGAGGAGTGGTGGAAAAAAACCCTCGACGGTGTTCCTGATGTGACATGGCCGGGAAAGATCAAATACTATGCATTGAGCTCGGGCACTTCAGAATCGGCAAGTAAATATATTCCTGTAACCAAGGACCTGCTTCGGAGCAATTCCATTAATTATATAAAACAACTGATCAGTGTTTTTGGCTACGAAGATGCTAACCGAAAAGCGCTGACCAAGGGATTTCTTATGCTCGGCGGCGCTACCGATCTGCAAAAAGGAAAAGCCGGCTGGTTTGCAGGTGATCTCAGCGGGATCCTTGCAAAAAAACGCCCCTTCTGGTTTCAGACTTTTTATAAACCTGGTGGACGGATTGCCGCGATAAAAGACTGGAACCAGAAATTAAACGAGATCGTAGAGCATGCGAAGGATTGGGATATTGGTTATATCGTAGGCGTGCCGGCCTGGTGCCAGATGTGTATGGAAATGGTGGTGGAACATTACAAAGTAAAGAACATTCATGAGATATGGCCCAATTTCGGCGTATTCGTGCACGGGGGCGTATCATTTGAACCATATAAAAAAGGGTTTGAAAAACTGTTGGGCAAACCCATTGTCTATATAGAGAACTACCTGTCGAGTGAGGGCTTTATTGGTTATAAAACAAGGGAGCATGCCAAGGGAATGCAGCTCATTATCAATAATAATATTTTCTTTGAGTTTGTACCATTCAATGATAAGAATTTTGATGCGGATGGGAAAATAGTTGACAATCCCGAAGCATTGATGATACATGAGGTAGAGGAAGGAAAAGAATACGCGCTGCTGATGAGTACCAATGCCGGCGCATGGCGATACCTGATCGGCGATACATTAAAATTTGTGGATGTGGAGAAATGTGAAGTAGCGATCACGGGACGCACCAAACATTTTCTGAGTCTTGTAGGAGAACACCTGAGTGTAGAAAATATGAACAGGGCGATACAGCTGGTAAGTGAAGAATTCAATATCAGCATACCGGAATATACGGTAGTCGGATTTCCTTATGAATCTTTCTTTGCGCATAAATGGTATATCGCAACAGACGATAAAGTGGATGCGGATAAAATCAGGAGACGTATCGATGAAAACCTGCGCGCTATTAATGATGATTATGCAACAGAAAGGGATAGCGCTTTAAAAGAGGTCTTTCTTGAAGTATTGTCGGAGCAAAACTTTATGCAATTCATGGAATCAAAGGGAAAACTGGGCAGCCAACATAAATTTCCCAGGGTGATGAAGGGAAAAATGCTGGAAGACTGGAACCGGTATCTTGAAAACAGGAACGATAAATAACGAGTGTTTTATCTTTAAGTCCTTATAGCCGAACTTTGCTTACCTAACTTCGAATTCTATTTATTATGCTCGAAGCGCTGCTAAAAGGATTTACATTCGGATTGTTGCTGAGCATATCGGTAGGCCCCGTCCTTTTTTCTATTATCAAACAAAGCCTTAACAACGGCCATAGAGGCGGAATGGCATTTGTACTGGGCGTATCAGCCAGTGATATTACATTGCTGCTTGTGAGTAATGTTTTTACCGAACTATTCAAAAGCCTGAGTAATTATAAAACGGAGATAGGAGTTGCCGGGTGTATTTTTTTGGTTTCGATGGGAATGTATTTTCTCTTTTTCAAAAAGGTGAAAGTGAATGAATCCGGTCAGCAGGTATTTAAATTCCGCAAAAGCGATTATGCCAAAATATTCTTTTCCGGGTTCCTGATGAATACACTGAACCCCTCCGTGTTTATTTTCTGGATCACTACTTCGACGGCAGTTATTAACCATACCATCAACCAGCGCATTATTATTTTTGTCACCTGCCTGGCCTGGATGCTGGGTACGGATATTTTAAAGGTTATGCTGGCCGGTAAAATCCGCAACAGGCTAACACCGCATAATATTCATACACTTAACCGAATAAACGGCCTGATACTTATCGTTTGTGGTATTGCGCTTATCTGGACCCTGCTCATTTACGGCAAGAGATTGTAATCTTTAACAAATTATAAAAGGACTCTTTACTATGTTTGAGCCCTATGTATTCCAGGTCTACCTGCCTTGTGCTCCTGCTGCTGCTTTTTTCCGGCGCGGCCTTTTCCCAAACAGGATTTTTGTTTATAAAAAAAGGCGCGAACAAAAAAAGAACATATACCGAGGGTGATCGTATTCATTTGCTTTTGCGGAATGGAGAAGAAAAAAAGGGCCTTATCACACTTTTACAAAACGACACGATTTTTATTAACGGTAAATCAGTACCCCGCATGTCTGTAAAAGCCGTTATACTGGATGAGGCGAAGAAAAAGAAATTTCCTGCCGATGCTAAAACACTGCTTGCCATTACCGGGGGTGTCGCGTTGACCTCGGTGGGCCTTTCGCTGAATAATCTCAATAAGCCCAAGGATGCTATTATTGCCGCAGCTACAATAGGATATGCCCCTTTGTTATTGAAACATTTTGGCGGCCGGTTTTTTTATATGCTGCACAGAAAGAAATTCAGAATGGGAAAAAAATACCGGTTACAGGTATTGGATTTTCATATGCCGCGTCATCGGCCATTTTAATGCGGGGAGCATAAAATATTATGTATAATATTGCAACCCGGCATGACAACGAAAGGACTATTCCCCAGGATATGGCGATGGACTAAAAAGATATTCCTCATTTTATTTATCGCCCAATTTGTCTATATCATTTTATTGAAATGGATAGATCCCCCTGTTACGATCACACAATTGGTGAGCTGGGTGAGTGGTCATGGATTAAAGCGGGACTATGTTGACAGGGATGAGATTTCTCCAAATATGCGACTGGCGGTTATTGCTTCAGAAGACCAGCTTTTTCCCGATCATAATGGGTTTGACTGGAAGAGCATAAAAAAAGCAATGAAGTATAATGAAAAAAAACCCGGACGGCGGCATGGCGTGAGAGGCGCAAGTACGATCAGTCAGCAGGTGGCAAAAAATGTTTTTTTATGGCAGGGCGGAGGATTTTTCAGGAAAGGACTGGAAGCGTATTTTACTTTTATGATCGAACTGATCTGGGGGAAAAAAAGAATCATAGAAGTGTATCTTAATGTAAGCGAAATGGGTGATGGCATCTTTGGTGTGGAAAAAGCCGCCAATATCTATTTTAATAAATCAGCTAAAGACTTATCGAGGCAGGAAGCGGCATTAATAGCAGCCTGTCTGCCCAATCCCAAAAGACTAAAGGTCAAACCGGCCAGCGCCTGGATGATGAACCGCTCCAGGGATATCATGCAACAAATGAACTTCCTGGAACCCGACCCCGATGTGCAGAACGTGATCGGCATTTTAAAAAAATAGCCCGACAGATCACTCTACTATCAATTCAATCTTATCGCTATTATGTGTGGGAGCTTCTGATCCGCAATTAATAGCAAAACGCAGGTAATATTTACCTTTTGGTAAGCCCGGTTGTATTTGGAGTTGTTTTTCTTTTTCCCGTAGCAGACCAGCTAGTGACCAATCGGTATAAAGGTCCTTTACCCAACCTTTTTTATCAAACACACCAATACGCGTGGTATCAGCGAGCGGCAGATGAGCGGAAATGAATGCTGCATAGTTAGCTGGGATATCAACAAGACAATTAAGTCTAATCTCGTCTCCCTCCTTCACCCTGACCTTTCCGGGATTGGCAGCAATATTGATTTTTGAAAGGGAAACAAAAGAAGAGTCATACCGATACCCGATCGTAAACGTCTTTGTTTTTAATGAATCGGGAAACCGGTAAAGCCGGTATATATCGAGTAAATAAACAGGCTTGCCCAGCAGGGAGTCTTCAAGGGGCCAGAAATTATAATTATTTTTTCTGCCCTGGTAAAAGTTTTGCGAAAAAGCCATTTGCCCGGAATAAAACCAATATTTTGAAGCCCGCTGATATGAACTGCTGAATACAACTGGCAAGCCTTTCGTTCGTTCTTTCATTTCGGCAGGCCAGTTATTCCACGCGTGGTATCTTTTTACCACGTCTTTTACCGGCAGTACATCAAACAACATAATGACGCGCGCAAATAACACCAGTACAACGGTTATAGGCAATAATTTATATAAAAGAGTTCTCCATTTTACTTTATCGGTAAGGTATTGATGGGAAAGGATCATTAAGGAAGCAAATACGGGCGAGGTCCAGTTTCCTTCCACCCTGCCACGAAATGAACTCAGGAGAAAAAAAGCATAGATACCGATCATGGTAAATTTCAATGCTTTTTGTGTTTCATTTACCGGCTTGTATAAAAATGCCGCCGGAAGGATAATGAACCCGGCGATAGGCCCGGGAAGTAATAATTGCCCGACAAGGTATTCAGTGGTGTAGGAAAACTTATACGCGTTCACATTACTTTCAAATAGATGATAACGGAAACTCACCCAGTCATGCTGGTATTGCCACCAGAGATGAGGCGCAAAGAGTAACAGGGCAATAATCCCTGCCAGGTAAGTCTGATAACGGGTAAATAATTTTATGTTTGATAGCAGGGTAAAAAAAACAATCAGCACAGCATGATACTTACTATACATCAGTAAAGCAACCGAAAGGCCAAGCAATAAAGTATGCGCCAAAGAATAATTGGCAATAAATTTTTTATAACACCAGAAAAAGAAGATAGTGAAGAAAATAAGTGGGATATCAGGCACGGCTACAAAACCGCTTACCTGGATGGCACCGATAGATAACGCAATAACATAAAAGAGTACCGGGTTCTTTTTAGGCAATAGTTTTTCAATCAAAACAAGCGAAAGCAGGTTTAATAATAAGGGGAATAATCGTACGCCTAACTCATTCGGGAAAATTGCATAGCCCATTTTGATCAAAAGAGCTATCATGGGGGGGTGATCAAAATAGCCCCAGTCCAGGAAACGCGAATACACCCAGTAATAGGCTTCATCATCCTGCAACTCGGTATAGCGCGACTGGATAAGCCCCAGGAGTAGCCAGCTTGCATAAAAAAGAATACGATGATGTTTTTGAAAAAAAATCTTCATAGTGCACGAAAATAACAACAATAATTATGCAAGCAGCGGATCTACGGCGTTAATAGCCCTCTGCAGGCGTTCTTCGGAATTGCCCCTGATATCAATCCAGGGAACGGGCTGGTTTATCATCAGGTCTTTGTAAATATGATAGAGCTTGCGTCTTGTTTCAAGGTCAGGATACTCCCTCAGTTCGTCCGCAACCCATGGCAGATCAATATTACAGAGCAAATAAAGATCATACTTTCTTTCAACGATCTGGTCAAGCACAAAACGGTGACATTTATTAAAAACAAACTCGCACCATACCTTCATTACGTACATATCGGTATCAATGAATAAAGGGAGATGACCGCCCTCTTCTAGTAGGGTTTCAGATTGTTTTTCGAGCTTGGCTTCCAGCTCAGACTCCAGGGACAGCTGCCCCTTTGCGATGGTGAGCAGGTTTTCGAACTCATAGTCTTTGCCATTCGTGAGTAAGTAATCCCTGGCAAATTCAGGACACCACATCGTTTCGTAATGCTCTGCCAGTTGCTGGCAAAGCGTGCTTTTACCGGTGCTTTCCGGGCCTATGACGACTATTTTTCTGATGCTCATGCTAAAGCAATTTACTTCAGTGCGGGAATAATCGGTAATTTATGTAGATAAAGTCTGCCGGCGTTTATTCCTCGCAACTCTTTGTGCTGAAACATAAAGTAATTAGGGCAATCAATCGTCTTCTATATAAAGTAAACACGGTGCGATAATGGAGCTAATGGCGGATAAACAATCAAATATCATTGAAACGATAAAAAATTACGGGCGACAGCTCTTTGGTTTTATTCGCAGCCGCGTGGGAACAGACGAAGATGCAGAAGATATTTTGCAGGATGTATGGTACCAGTTTAGCAACCAGCCCGAAACCGAAGCAATAGAAAGTGTAAGCGGATGGCTGCACCGGGTTGCAAAAAATAAAATAACAGACCGGTACCGGAAAAAGAAAGATGAAGCATTGGAGGATTATAGTTTTTATGATACGGAAGGAGGTGTCAATTTCAGAGAGTTATTGCTGGCAGACAATAACACACCCGAGACAGAACATCTCCGACAGCTTTTCTGGGAAGAACTTTTTGCCGCCCTGGAAGAATTGCCGGAAAACCAGCGTGCTGTTTTTGTAATGAACGAACTGGAGGATAAAACACTTCAGCAGATCGCCGATGAGTCCGGTGAGAAATTAAAAACAATCATTTCACGTAAAAGATATGCAGTTCTTCATCTGCGTGAGCGGCTGGAAGAGCTTTATAATGATATTATCAATTATTAAATATAGTCGTATGTGTAATCGTAATAACAAAAGACGTTTTCGTTTCTTTCCCCTTCTCATTATTACCGGCATTTTTCTTTTAGGGCTTGTAGTAATGCTGTTGTGGAATGCAATCCTGCCGGTGGTATTACATGCCGGACCGTTGAACTACTGGCAGGCGGTGGGGCTACTGATCCTTTGCCGTATTTTATTTGGCGGTCTCGGTCGCAGGTTTGGGGGCCCAATGCGAGGCGGGATGTCTGGAAAAGAAAAATGGATGAATATGAGCGATGAGGAGAAGGAGAAATTCAGGGAAAGATGGAACCTAAGGGGTAAAAAAGACGAATAAATTAAAGGGTGGATTACTATGTTGGAGATTTCTTTAACTATTCGATTGTAAGAATATTTTTCTTTGGCCCATTATCCCCTTTTACCTCTTAGTTTAAAGTATTTGGTCCGCTCATCCGTCTTCTTTTGTAAGACATAAAGAGTTAGTGAAAAGAAAGTCTTTAACTGCTCTTTAAATTTTCATTCTAAACAAAATAACATGAACTACAATCAGTCATGCGCCGCAAAAGGCGAACAACAAAGGCCGCATTATGGCCATCAGCACGAAGGTCGTCACCGTCACCTGCAGGCACGGTCTATGCAAAGAGCTTCGGTGAACATTTACAAAACGGAAAACAGTTATGAAATACTGTTATTTGCACCGGGAAGGATCAAAGAAAATTTTCAATTGAAAGTCTCCGGTAAAGAGTTGCTGGTTTCCTACCAGCCTCCTGCGGATTTTCCTCGCCCTGAATGGATCAAAAGAGAATATAGTCGCGGAGGATTCGAGCGCTCTTTTGCCCTGGATGAGACAATTGATACAGCGAACATCTCTGCGAAATACCTGAATGGTGTACTGGAAATAAGCCTTCCTGTGATACCGGGGAAAGAAGTGACCAACCACAAAATCAACGTGGGCTAAGAGGATAAAAGAGGGTAATGAGTTAAAAGAAAAATATCCTTACAATCGAATAGTTAAAGAAATTTCGAATATAGTAATCCCCCATTAACTCATTACCCTCTTTTTAACTCTTAGCCGCCATTCGATTAATCCAAAGACAGCCATGACCAGGAGAATAATATAGTATACACTTGTAAAAACATAGTGTTTTACAAAGTACAGGGGTATTGAAGCAATATTCGTAGCGATCCACCAGTACCAGCTTTCCACTTTCTTTTTTGTCATCAGCCACATACCGGTGAAAGCCGTCGCAGACGCGAATGCATCGGCCCAGGGAATAGCGCCTTGCGCAAAGTCTTTTTTAAGATAACTCAGCAAAAGAAAAATGATTATATAAAACCCTGCAAAAAAGGATAATTGCCAGACCCACCACTTTTTGTCCGAGAAGCTGATATGAACAACAGGTTGGTGTCGCCTGTCTTTTTTGGACCATAGCATCCATCCATAAAGGCTCATAATGGTATAGTATAAGTTTACACTTGCTTCTCCCAGCAAACTACCTTTAAAGCTCAGGTAAATATAAAATGTCGTATTGATCAATCCTGTCGGATAAACAAGTATGTTTTCTTTGCGGGAAAACCATACACTGATAATACCTGAAAAGACGGCTATATATTCCAGCCAGCTCGTGTACTGAATATCATGAATGAACTGCTGATATATTTCGTGAAATGTCAATGGCGGATTTTTTCAAAAATAAAGTACTATTGTTTTGGTTTCCGGTATTTTCTTAACGGACGAAGATATTTTATGCCATGTGCTGTTTGAAACCGGGTTGGTACCTGCTGCCATTTGTTGTCTTTATCAAAATCCCATACCAGAAAATGCAAATGGGGCACTGCGGCATAACCTGTTTTACCGCTTAGCGCAATGAGCTGCCCTTTTTGTACAGTATCACCCATATTTACCAATGCTCCGTCTTTTTGCAGATGCCAGTATCCCGCTCTTGAACCGTCGGGATGCTGAATGATAATATTATTGCCAAAGGGGCGGTATTTCCTGTTCCACCCTCCACGATCACCATCTTCTTTTACTCTTACCACAACACCTTCTCTGGCGGCATAGATCTTTGTGCCTCTTTTCATCCTGAAATCCAATGCGGCTCTTTCTTTATGCGAAAAGCTGCTAAAATAGCCTTGTATCATCCGGTAAGACCGGCCTTCTTCATAAGGCAAGGCATAGGCATAGCTCGTGTCTTCTGTGATGATCCCCTTTTGTAGTTGCCGCGCTTCTTTGCGCAGCGGGTTTTTGCTGACAGAGCAGCTAACTATAAAGATCCAGAGGATGTAAAAAATGTATCTCATGGTGCAATACATTTCAATAATAACAAATAATAGGGAAGTTCTGCAAAATATATAAACGACAATTTTTTTAACACCCGTAAATTCGCGCCAGCCGTTTCTCACTGGAGGATAAGTTATTTAATACCCCCTCAACGTTGTTTTTTAAATTTATAACATGGAAAAAGTAAATCTCGCTGAAAAGCTTTCTCTTTTTAATGACTATTTTAATCCAAAAATAGTGGGTGAATTAAATGGACAGCATGTAAAACTTGTCAAATTCAAAGGAGAATTTGTCTGGCATCATCATGAGGAAGAAGACGAGCTGTTTTATGTTGTAAAGGGGAAATTTGATATGCACCTGCGGGATAAAATAATCACCGTTAATGAAGGGGAGTTTCTCGTTATTCCACGCCTTGTAGAACACAAGCCTGTTGCTGTAGATGAAGTAGAGATTATGCTATTCGAACCTGCAGCAACTTTAAATACCGGTAATGCAAGCGACAGCGATAAGACCGTACTGAATCCTGCCCGTCTCTAGCTACGAGATGAAGAGAAAAAGAGGGGTATTAATTCTGGTAACGATGGTATTTAAAAGACGTTAGCGATTTTAACTCTCGCAGAGTTTTTTCAGATTTTCCAGCCCAACTTCAAATTGATGATTGAGGTTTTTATTTAGCATGGGTCCCATAAGCCGTGCTATGGGCCAGGGAAGCCCTCCGCTGTTCTGCCATGTTATTTTTGTTTCACCATCGCCCCAGGGCTCAAATAGCCAATTATCTTTTGCCTTTGATTTCCATGGTTTGATGAACTCCAGGTCGAAATGTATATGTTTATCATCAGCGCTGCGAAGCGTGAGGCTGCCGATACCGATCTTTTTTCCACTCCAGGCATATTTGTGACCAGGAGTATTGGGTGTACCGCTTATCGTTTTAGAAGAGGACGGTTCGGATTGCTGCCAGGGGTTCCATAGGGCATAGTCGTTAAGGTTGCCAACCCTTGTCATCACCTCGGGTACTGTTCTTTTTATAACTATTGTTTTTTCGATATTGAATGTCCTGGGCATCCAGGATGCGCCCACGAGTATGGCAATAATAATACCCGCTAAAATGTAGATAAAGATCATGATAATGGCTTTAAGGCATTCAAGGTAATCAATCTGCCAACAAATACAATCGTGTCGGTTTGCAAATTACCACTGCCTCGTGCGGTAAAACTTGCCGGGATAGAGGTAAGCAACACCTCGCTGTGTATTGAACCGGGTCGGCAACTGTACAAAGCTACCAGCACTATTATATCCCTGTACTTCAAAATGCAAATGGGGAAATGCGGAATAACCCGTATTGCCACTAAGGCCGATCCATTGTCCCCGCTGCACCGTATCGCCAATATTTACCCTGATGCCGTCTTTTTTCAAATGCCAGTAGTGTGCAACAGATTTGTCTGCGTGAAGAATGGAAACATAATTACCATCTGATAGATTTTCCGGCTTCAGCCCGCCTTTTTCAGAATCTTTCCTTGCCGCAATTACAATACCTTCTCTTGCTGCGCAGATCTTCGTGCCTTTTTTTACTTTAAAATCAAGCGCCCGCTCGCCCTTGTGACTGAAGCTACTTTCATAAGCCTGTACCAGGAACACTTTTTTCTTATTTTCAAAAGGAAGTGAATAAATATAGCTGCTATCCTTTTTAAACTTGCCATTCTTTAGGTCGTTGATTGAATACTCTTCCTGGGCATAAGTAAAAAGGCCAGCCAGCAGAAAAAAAACCGGCAGGAATTGTTTCATAAAAAATTTATCAGGTCTTATAAAGTTCCGTTTAAATGTTGATTTTTAAAATACGACGGCGTATTTTTTTTAAAAAGGATCTTAATAAAACCTCAGGCATCTTTTAGTTATTGGAGGCGTCAATAAATTCCTTCTCCATTAAACCTTTCGTATTGCCAGGTGTAATCTTATGGTACCATAATTATCAATGTTTTTATAATCAGGAATATGGATCTTCAACTAAGAGGCAAAACAGCATTTATCAGTGGATCTACTGCGGGCATCGGTCTTGCTACTGCAAAATCATTATTAAAGGAAGGAGCCTCCGTCATCATCAATGGCCGTTCACAGGAGGGAGTGAATAGTGCTATCAAGGAAATAAAAGAAGAGATAGATGGCGCCGACATCAGAGGAACGGCTGCCGACTTTTCAAAAGCAGAAGAAGTAGAAGCCCTGTTGAAACAGGTGCCTGATGTAGATATACTGATCAATAATGCGGGCATATTTGAACCAAAGGCTTTTGCAGATATAACCGACGCGGATTGGTTCCGTTTTTTTGAAGTGAATGTAATGAGCGGAGTCAGGCTCTCAAGACATTATTTTCCAAAAATGCTGGGAAGGAACTGGGGACGAATAATCTTTGTTTCAAGTGAGTCCGGAGTGTTGATCCCTGATGAAATGATTCATTATGGTGTTACAAAAACCGCGCAGCTGGCAGTCAGCAGGGGAATGGCAGAACTGACAAAGGGCACAAATGTTACTGTAAACTCGGTATTACCCGGACCAACGCGCTCACGAGGGGTAAGTGGGTTTTTAAGTGACCTGGCCAGGGCCGATAATATTTCGGTAACTGAAGTAGAAAAAAACTTTTTTAAGAATATGCGACCCAGTTCGCTGATACAACGGTTTGCGTCTACAGAAGAGATTGCGAGCATGATCACTTACCTTGTTAGCCCACTGGCATCTGCAACAAATGGCGCGGCTATAAGGGTGGAAGGTGGTTTGATAAGATCGGCAATATAAAAGCAAAATAATCCGGCTGGAAATAGTTATATAAAAACCTATGCGATTTTTATGGAGCCCCTGGCTTTGTATTTCATGAGGGCAAAAATGAACTGAAGAATAATATTTATCTCCACATCAATCAACTCAGCAAAACGTACAAGTTCGTTGTTGGTAAAATCGCCGGGGCTATTACATTTATTTCTGAACGTAACAAAACCCATTCCCAGTTCATCCGCAATACGGGATTCGGCCATTACGGCAAATACCTGTTCAAAGCTGTTGATCTTGCCCGCCTCAAAATCGGTTTTAATAGAGTTGAGCTTATGTTGCCTTTTCCGCAGATCTTCCTGTTCTTTTTCTTTTTCTGATATTTCACGCTTCTTTCTTGGCATTTCAACAATATTTAATGTCGAAAATTTAAAAGCATTAAATAATTATTGAATACTTTTCTAACTATTAGAAATAAAAATTCTAAAAACAGCAATAAAAAATCTTATTTCAAAGTATTTTATTATAGATTTGGAGTAAGATGTTAGTCTGGGTTCAGATTAACCATCTGGCAACTCTATTTTACCATTATCTGCACAGGCATGAAAATTCTTTCAATAATAAAAGCTAATGCTCGCTGGCATTCACTAATGCGCAGCTCTATTATTATGCCTGCACAATGTCTCCATTTCTACAAAATCCTTTTTGCACGTAAACCAAAGAGCCCCGTTTAGATAGTTAAGGCCTGATAGTAGCTTTCTCTTTGTATGTTGGTGAACGCGAAGGCGGATTAGTAGCATTTTTTTAGCTCCATAATTGGTTAAGTATTTAATGAGGGCGGGTGCAATACATGCGTGACTTATCGTGTCTGCAAAGAACGATAGCCTGGCGATCTATGCGGAATAAGCGAGACGAGGGTTTTACAGGATCATTGAGGCCTGTCCGGGTATCTTATTATCCTTTCTGTATTCTTTCCTCCACTCGCCGGGACGGTACGCGTAGTATTTTTTAAATGCCTGTGAGAAATTGGCATCATCTTTAAAACCCAGTTCAAATCCAATCTCCCGGGCTGTCTTGTCGCTATTTTGTAAAAACTCCAGGGCCCGGTTCATTTTTAATTCCATAATGTACTGATGAATTGTGCGACCAGACCAATTCCTGAAATATTTTTTTAGCAATGTCTGATTCATACCAGCCAGTCTCGCCAGCGAGGAGATCGTATGGTTAGTAGAAATATCTGCGTGTAATATTTTATCAATCCATTCCATTTTCTGTAATAGTATTTTAGGGATTGAGCCAGGTTTTTGCTCCTGCTCAGCATTGGTCTTGAGCAGGAGCCATAATTCCATCGTCTTGTGATACATATACGACTGAAGATCTATCGAAGCGATAGGATAATCCAGGACTTGTTGCAGCACAAGTGCAACCGCTCTGTCAATAATAATATTGGATAGTGGCGGCGGCACAAGTTCTTTTTTCCAGCGATACTGTAATAATAACACCCACCCCTCTTCTGTAGCCGCGAAAGTCACCTGGCTTTTATTATTTTGATCCAGCAGGCAACCATTGATCGCTCTTGGATTTTTTAGTGCTGGGGAAACAGAACAATTGGAAGATTCGGGCCAATGAAAAGCCAGGCAGGGTTCTGCGGCCGGAGCCGTAACAACGATTGCACAAACCGTATCCAGTTTAAAATGACCAATCCATAATGAATAATGATCTGCATGCACAATAGTAAAATCACATTTCCCTGAATCGGTACAAGTGGTCAATCGTGTATAGCCCGCTTTGGGTTTGGATGCCGGCAACTGATCATATTCCAGCAACAGTTTATTGGAAGAGTTGATGAAGCGCAATTTCATACAATAGGAATGCTATTTTATACAGTTGCACAAGCGGCAATATGAACAAGATCACCGACCTATCGCAAACTACTATTTTATAGATCCATTGCCCGCAGGTATTTTATTTGCAAGTGGGTTTATTTGTTTTCAAATAGAATCATTCCATTTGAAAAATAGGATTTACCCAAGACAACTGAATAAATCTTAGTGAATATGCCTTATAGCATAAAGGAATCCGCAAATGATATTATTCCATGATCTGCTCCAGGTGGGCCAGTTTTCCATCGCTGGTCATCCCTTCTATCACCACACGGAATGCATCGCTGACATCATTGTTATAGAAAGAAAGTACAATTTCCCGTTTTTGCGGAGCCAGTACTACCTGCGGGTTCCAGTATAATGTTGTTCGCACATCACGCTGGTCGCTTGGAGGATTGAATGCATAATATTTTGGTGAATAGAATTCACGTATAGGTGTATAACCCTGTACTTTAATACTGGCTAAGCCTTTGCCGGGCTCTGCCTTTTGATCACCGCCACGACGGGTATAGATTGAGATAGCACCATTGGCGCCGTTTGAGCCACCCATGAACGGGGGGCGGAATACTTTAACGAAAGCCACATCATTCACATTCAATGAAGAAACAAAATCAACATCTACAGGCATTTCGTCCAGGTATAATTGTGGCGCGCCACCTCTCCACTGAAGAGTTGTACCGCTTCCCTGGCCGCTTATCTGTAAGCCGGCCACTTTACCTTGCAGGTAACTAAAAATATTCATAGCGCTCGCCGCAAATGGATCATTGACAAGATCAAACTGCTGGCCATCACCGGTGAAAAGCGCAGAAGTATATTTTTCATCCATCAGTTGTAAAGGTGATTTTCCCTTACTTTTTACAATGACGTTTTCCAGTGTCTTTACTTTTAGCCGTTCGGCCAGTGATCTTGCTTCGTTGGCCAACATCATATGACGGTAATTGCCCATTGTATCCGGCCAAAGACCAAAACGATTGTCACTCAATTTCCTGATAGGAGGAAGCCGCAACCGATTGGTCATAAACTCTGCGGTTGAACCTTTAAGTGATTTTCCCTGGAACTGGTAATAGACCTGCGCGGTATCAAAAATAACAGCGTTCGGATCATTAAAGGAGCCATCGGGCATTAGCGGTATTAGTAATACTTTTCCTTCCTGGTCTTTTTGCTTTGTCATTACGATGATCGTACTACCAGGTCCGATCTGTCCGGGCAAAGCACCCAACATGGTTCCCGACAAAGTCATATAAACCGAATCTCTTGGATACAGGGGCTTTGGTATTTTGCCCGCTAGCAATTCATCCCATTTGAACCGACGCCAGCCATGTGTAAGCATTACAAGGTCCAGATCGCGGCTGATGGTTTCGGTATTGTCTGAAAAATAATAAGCGGCATTGTATACATTTCCTTTCAGTTCACTGGTAAGCAAAAAGTCGGATATAATATTCCTGCTGCTATCGGTCCCTATCGCCACATCAGTTACGGAGATGGAGAGGTTAGAGATCAGGCTATCAGGAATGGAAATTTTTATTTCATTTCTCGCACGTTTACTTAATCCCCAGTGCTGTACTTCCATAGATGGAGTGAAAACGGCTTCCTGGTTATTTACAAAAGTGATACGCTCTGCTAGCGGTTTCCATGATTTATCAAATAGGGTGATTGTTAGTATACCAGTTGGAAGATCTTTAGTAGGTATAATACCCTTTACTACCATTGAGGCAGTAGCCTTAGAGACACGGAAAGCCTCATGCTGGTACATAGTACCTACCAGGTGAACGCTATCTGATGATTTCGCAAACTCAGGTCCAAAATTCAATTGAAAATGCCGGTTAGTGCCCACAACCATTACCTGTAAACTTGCACCTTGTGCTTTTATGGTTGGTAATGCGGTAGTACGTTCCACATCCTTTTCATCCCTCCATTTGGCGGAGTAATTTACACCCGCTTCCGGCAGGAGGTAAAAAAATCCCATGCCATCATGTATCACCCTTAAACTATCGACAAATTTGCCCTGGTTGCCGGTGATAATTCCTTTTACTTTTACGGGGCGGCCCCATTGATCGGTTGCTTTAAAGGCAATCTTATTATTTACACCCGCTATTGCGTCTCCACCCTCCGGGAAAAATTCGAGAGAAGCGACTACCGGTGTTTTAACAGCAGTCGCGGCATCTGTTGTAATGATCCGCAGATCACGCTGGTACAGGAAAGCTGAATCAAAATTGAGCATCCAGCGGGTATAAGCCCTTACACGGATATATTTTCCTTTATAA
>CAZGSG010000115.1:2493-16974 GCA_964528095.1 uncultured Terrimonas sp. | reverse complement strand
TCCGGCACCAGGTTATCATCACCATTAAAATCCCAGTATAATTTGAAGTTGTCAAGAAATCCGTTTTGCGCAATATTGGTGGCTGTACTCAGATCGGTTTTTTCTTTCCGCTCTCCATAAAATACCAGGCTGCGATAGGGCCTGAAATTACCAATGAGTCCCTTGCGATATGGATTGACCACTTTTTCAAGGTATCCATTACAATCCTGCAGTTCCTGTGTGATACACGTCTCGGGATCATATTCGGTGCGGTATTTCCGGATCACTTCATTGTCAGTTTGCCAGTTCTCACGGTATTCTACCGCGCTTGCATTCACCACCTTGCTACTTATTCCGATCGCCAGTGTGCGGGTAGTGGTGCCCGTTACCGGGCTTACGCTTGATATGGCAGAACCTGCCACCGCGTCAAGCATATTACGTTTACCACTGCGAATGATACGAAAGCTCACATTGTCTTTAGTGTATAATTTTCCTATCGCATCGATAAAAATAAATTCAGGGTTGATATCAGTAAGTGAACTCGCGGGTTTGTTCTTATCAAATGCCCATAATAAAGGTCCGCTACCGGAAGGCAGTTTTGCCGCACACACATCAACCGGTGTGCCACCCGGCTCCAAAAGAAACAGTTCATCCCCGCTTTCGAAGATCGTTTTAAGATCATCCGTCAAAATGCCCGATACAATACGCCCGTCTTTGAAATTGATATGATGGTAGATAGCGTCGATATTACGTGAAGCGGGTTCCATACCACTGTATGCCCAGTATGCCGGGTAGCTGGTAGAATAAACAGGTTCCCTGAACTCATTATTGGTTTGATTCACGACCACATTGCCGGTTTCCGCGTCATACACAAGATTGTTCGTGGTGACCACGCTACCCTTGTCCATCACCTTTATGCTTTCGAGTATACCATGATAGTTGATCACCTTGGTAGTGGTAACTGCCCGATAGGTATTTTCGCTTTCACCGAACACCGGCCAGATAAAGGGCACCCAGGCTGGAATCACTATGGTAGTGCTTTCGACCTGTGCCTGAACTTCTCTTGAAGTGCTCTTTGTTGAAAATTCGCGGGTATCTGTCATTAGTTCAATATCGATACCCATATTACCAGTGGTTATTGTACCACCCTTATGCACAAAATCAAATTTATCGTCGAGCCCGGCGCTGCCGGTATTGCGGTAAAAATGCTGGGTATAACTGATCGGCGTATTAAGATCGGTCTCCGCATACGAATACTGTGCTTTCAGTTTTCCATGCATATCATTGGTCGCGACAAGAAAGCCCTGCGAGATCGCCCGCCTGTCCAGCGCATATTTATAAAAGAACTTTAATAAAGAAGCATCATGTTCCTGTTTATCAGCAGAGGGATCAAGCGCCGTATGAGAAAAATAGACGGGATAGTCTTTGGCTGTATAAAATTCCGTAACCTGTTTACCAACACCCGATCTTGTTTTTTTACCGGAAGGAATATTGCCACGCTGTATAGATCGCACAGTGACCTTGCTATATCCAACAACAGGGGCCGGAAAAAATGCTTCCAGCACCGGCATTTCCACTGCACCAAAAGAAGTAGGTCCAAGTGGTATTTTATCCGCCACCTGTATCATTGTTTGAAACGGATTTTCTTCGCCCCCGATACCGGGTTCGTAGGATGCTACACCACTGCTGATCTTGCGCTCGACGCCATTAAAGAGTTCGGTGGTCTCATAAAAATACTCCTGGCCGTATACAGCTGTGTCCTGCCCGGTCATTTTTTTCCAGTTGTCTTTCAGTCGCACCGATCTTACGCGCTGTCCTCCTCCATACTTATATCCATCGGGATCATTGAGTCGTACAAAGGAGCGAGACATGTCCACGATCCTGGCCAGCGATTTTTCGCGGAGATACTTTACCGGTCCTTTGAATGCGGTGTTCAATGCAGTGAACATTCCTTGCATCATGCCCACCATTTGCTGCAATGCAGGTTCTCCCGATATATCATAACCGGGAAATGCCTGCCCGGGCAGTTGCTGTCGCAGGTATTCGATGGCGGTAAGCGCCAGGGGACTCATTCCCTCCACGGGTTTTAATTTTAGCCAGATCCGCGTATCATCATAACGGCCATAATCCAGTATAAAAGCGTACGAGGTGAGGATCTCTGTTCCTTTTGGCATTTGTACCGCATAACGGAAACAAAACTGCTCCATGCCCCTGAGGTATTTCTCCCAAACTGCATTCTTGTTCACACAGGGTTCGGGCACTTTGATAAATACAAAATTATTCTCGATCATATTCAGTCCGTTGAAATCGAAAAGACTGTTGCCGATGGTAGATTCGTTTTTCCCAAACCCTGCCAGCTGCATCATTACCGCCGCGCGTTTGTCCTGTACAAACGCGTAATCATCCGACTCATAATTAACTTCGATCTGTCCGCCGGAAGGAAGCAGGATCTTTTTCAATGCCCAGGCCGCTGCCTGCTGATCGATGACTGTTTTTTGTGTCTTGTCCTGGATACTATAGGGAAACTCTGAATTTTTAACAGGTTGCAGTGATTGGTCTTTGGGGTTCATGGAACGCGGCTTGTAATTACCCCATCGGTCGGAGCCACCAAATTCATATGCGGGATTATCCGCTGCCTCATCGGTATTGCCGTAATCAAAAAGATACTTGTTTTTATTCGTCTTGTTCTGCCCGTTGAAGGTAAAGTAGATACTTTCCAATGTCAGTTTACCCTGCCCCGTGGTGGTTTTATCGGGTGTGCCGGCACAAAGTTTATAGTTATATACAAAATGTACGGTCTTTACCGGCTTTGCCGCCACTACCCCATTTTTATAATAGTCCGCTTTACTGTACAGATCAATCTTGTTAAGCCGCTTTAATGAATTATCACTGGTGTTCACTCCTCCATCCTTTGATTTGGGACCATTGCCATCTTCACGCTCTGCAAGGGTGAAAACAGCGATCATTGTTTTTGATTCGATGGACTGTAAATACCAGGATTCCCGTTCGCCATAGGAAACGATCCCCTTATCATCTTTTACTTCGGTAAGATTGCCTGCATTAAAATTGGCCTGGTTGGTAGTGGACAAAGGTGTGCGCCATTTATGCACCCCGTCGATCTTTGTGTAATTGAATTTCACGGCATCTCCCAGGTCATCATCGCTGATGCCATCACCGCTCACATCCACATAATCATTGGACAATAAACCGGATAAAAGGAAAGAATGCGAATACGCAGGTGTTTCGGTGATGTTCACATAACCATCGCGCCGGCTCTGGTCCGCCAGTAAAGGTGAGTTGGCAAACATTTCTCCTGGATCGATATCTACCCTGTCCGGATCCGATTCTGTGCCGGAGACAGAGAAGGAGAAATCTTTTTGTATCGTATTATATACCGGTACGCCATATACATACCTGCGGCCATTGCTTTCCGTTACGTTCACCTGTGAGATATGATGTTTTTTGCGAAATTCACTCACCCTTGCTATCTCATCATACAATACAAAACCCGGTTCATTCTCCTGCATGGTATGAAAAGAACGTAATGTTTTATCAAGGCCCGCAGCTGTAGCTTCTTCTGCTGTTAGGAAACTGATCACCTGTGATCTTTTCTGTCTTGCAGTTGAGGCGGACATTAATGTATTAGCCGTACCGATCAGTTTTTTTTCTTTGTCAAATCGTTCAAGTACGGGTTCTATCGTTGGTCCTGCATTACTGCCCCCGAGTTTATACCGCACCAGGTCGGTGCCGCCTATCCGGTCAAACTGACCTTCATTCAGTACAGTCGTTTCCCCGGGGTTTCTGAAATATACTTTTTCATGCAACCCTGCTGATTTTTGAAAACCGGCGGTACTGCGAAGTTTATTACCATTTTTCCACTCACCAATAGTAGAAGGTGTTTTGATCAGGTTCACATTGCCACCGAAATGCCCTGGAGGACCGATATCCAGACCACCCCCACTGCTTTTATCTTTTGTACTGCTATAATTATCCCGTACATAACCCAGGTCGTTGCGGTATGCCCTTACACTACCACCGGTACCTTCGCCCTGTATGGAAAATACATCATAACTATACTGCGGCGCCGAGATCACTGGTGTATTGGGCATCACTTCCCGATCATTATAGCGGGTAAAATCCATTACGGCATTGGGATCATTTTTTGCAAGATCGTAATAGAGATACCCTATCAATGGTTTTTGCTGCAGGGTATCCCTGTCGGCTACCTCGGATTTTTGAAGAAACAGTTCAACTTCTCCGGAAACAAAAACATTAAATATCGAGCCACCTACCTGGAAATGCCCGGAGATTGCCGTATTGGTAAGCGGCATCCGGATCGTGGGAATATAGCTTGGCCGGGCAAAACTGATCGTAGACGAATAAAGCGTAGCACCCATGGCCCCATATTGTTTATTTTTTTTCCCAAAACTTGTCTGCTCACTTAATTGTAATGAACGGATACCGTTACGCGAATTATAGCCCGTGGAAAGCGAGAGCCCGTTCGACAGCTGTTTATCTTTTATAAATGAAGTAGCGGTCAGTGATAAAGAGGGAGCAAACGTGACACCGGTACGTGAATTGATATCGATATTAAGTCCCCCACCCAGCTTCACAGCCGTTTTTTCTGCCGGCCCCAGTGTCGCGATCTGCAGACCGGTGGATCCTTTTAACCCGATATTGTAAGCAGGTCCGAGGTAGTTATTAAAAGACAGCCCCATACCGGCACCTGCCTTGCCCTCGAACATTTCAAAGTTCTTTTTTCCGAATAATTCGAGATCCGCTCCCATATTAAAACCCCAGGTCTTATTGGTTTTCATTTTCTGGGTCTGTTTCAGTTTATCCTCCCCGTTAAAATCATCGGGAACTCCACGCATATTACGACTCACTGTACCGGGATTGATATTCCATCCCAGGCCAACCCAACTGGCTTCCTGTTCCATGGTGATACCCCCATCATAGAATATATTGACAGGATAGCCGCCTACGTCCATCAATGGAATATTGTAACTGAAATCACCTGTAAAAAGATTGACCATATTGTCCGTGCCAACGGATTTAAAAGAAGCCATCTCCGGCTGACTTGGGCCACCGATATCAGCCTTCTCTGTTTCTGTAGCCACAGCCGGCAATGGTGCAGGCCTATCAATATTCCGTGAGGGTGGAATACTGACCACAAATTTTTCGGAAGCAGGATGATAACGCCCATGCCTGGCCCTATTACCATACGATGCCGGTGCGAGGGTCAGTATAAATATCAGCAGTAAACAATACGCGACCTGTTGCTGATACCTGGATAATAACTGGATCATAAGAAACCTGAATTGAGTTTTTTACTTAATCCCAAAGGATACCGTATAAATATTTTTTTGCTGATCAGTAAGTTCGAACCGGTATAGCTGACCCTTTGTTGCCGTCTTTAACCGGATATGAAAAAAATTATCTCCATAGTTTACCTGCTGCTGCTGTTCCTGCACGGCTTTTCCATCTGCACCAAGTATCCGGATGAGCGTACTGTGTGGTTTTTCGTAGGAATAATATTTCACATACAGGTCCTGCCCTTCTATGAATTGAAGCCCCGATGGCGAACCCGCTGCTGCTGCCTGCATATAGGTGATACTACCTGCAGTACGTTTGTTGCCTGCAGGCTGCTGCAATGAAAATGTCCACACTTCCGTTTTGGCGAGATACTGCATCCCGTTATTCGCCGTCACCTGCCAGGCATACTGCTTTGCAGTGTCCAATTTTGCAAGACCTGGCGGATAATTATCAAACACTGTTTTGAGATTAGCACGACTATAAACCGGAATATTATTCAGCATGGCTTCCGTTGGCGATTGTCCCTCCAGCACTTCTGCTACCGTAAGTTCGTAGCTGAGATTAGCAAACATATTCAGTGGTGCCGGTGGCAACCAGCTGAATTGAGGAAATGGCCCCTGTATAATAGCCCTGTCTGAAGGCGTATTTAACAAGGGCGGGCTCAGCGGCTGAATATGAATACGCACACATTCATCTGCCATGGGCTGCGTGCCTTCAATAATGTTCCTGTTTACCCTGATGCAGGCTATATATGAACCCATTGGCAGGTAAGTGCCCATCAGTTCATTGGAATAAAAATTATACTGGATCGGTTGCAGTTCCTGCGCATTGAGCATCTTCACTCCTTTTGGCAACAGGAAGTTACCTGATACAGCAGAGAGCACTACCTGTCCTGTGCTGGCATCCTGCAGGTTCAGCAACAAGGAGACATCGATGGTCTCCGGCCTGTTATTGACCAGCACAAGATTCCATAATTGTTCTTTCTGCACAAGACCCGCGGGCGGTAATTGCATACTGACAGTTACCTGCGCAAGCATCGTTAGCGGAAGACACAGAAATAAAAGAATAACTACACGTTTGATCATATCAAAAGTTTTTATACCAGGATACCCGGCCTATCTCCACGGGAAACAGCGTTCGATAAATGGTTGGTAAAAAAGATTTTTCGTATTGTAATTGAATGCTTCCGATAGCAGGCAGATCGATCACTACCTGTGCGCGGCCACCCCAATAATTGTTTCCCTTCATGATCTTATTGTATTTGCCACCAGCGCCAATACGCAATAGTTTTACAGGACTGTACTCTGCATTCAGTTCCGTTACCCCATAGTTCATCTCCGGCTGTTGAGTATATGCATAAGACCCCTGTAGCTGTAGCTTATCCCAAAAAAGGGAATGAGACAACAGGTAGTTGGTACCATTGTAAGCAATAAAACCCGAGTCGGTACCTCTTGACTGGTACTGGTTATAAATAAAAGAAGATAACATTCGGATACCGCCTGCCTTGTATTGATGAATGACAGTTCCATTGAGAATATAATATACATTCTCCCGTGCACGCTCGCGATCGATCACATATAGCTGGGATCCGGGATAATACCCGGCACTCACCGATGGCCATTTGGGGAACCGCAGGTTGACCTGTACACTTTTAAAGACTGTACTGGTTTTGAATGTTTTTTCCGCAAGCGGGTTGGTGAAATCATTGCGTCGCAGCATAGCGATCACGCCGACCCTGTTTTTTAAAAAGGATTGATCGGCTTTGAATAACCAGGCCAACTGATCGGTGTTATAAGTAAACAAACTAAAGGACTGGAATTGGTTTCCCGATTTACGAAAGAAACCACTCAACCGTGTGCCTGTAGCATTTAGCATGGTTTGTCCTTTCAGATGAACAGCTACATTTCGATTTGTATTAAAACGTAACAGGCTGCCAAGTTCCTTGTTTTCGTTAAAGCCGCCTGTAGCGGGTCCCGTTGATTTGGCCAGTTCAAGATGCAGACTGGTGTTCTCGTCTTTTTTTAAGATCGTTTCTACTGCATAGCCCGCGAGACTGATCGTATTGCTGACCGTGTCAGTACGCAATGGCGCGTAATTATATTTCCTGCCGGTGAATACGGATAAAATAATTGCTTTTTTATCAATATTGCCAAGACCAAAACGTCCCATCAGCAGTTGTTGCTTTTTTTGTGTTATGGTACGCGAACGGCCAAAAAAATCCCGGAAGCCATAGTCGATCCTGCCCGCCGCAAATGCCATATATACCCGGGGATTGTATTCAATATTGATCCCGGTTAGTGATATATTCATTGCAGTGAGCTCTGAATAATTGATCACAGAACGGCCTACTCCCAGTGTTTTGATATTGGAAAGAATTTTATCTGCCCGGTTTTCCTGTTCCTGTGGTATTGCATGATCACGGGCTATCTTTTTTAATTCACTAAGAGAACCTGCCCTGTTTACCAACTGCCGCACCTGCGACAACTGTTTATCAAATGATCTTTTTATACTGTCTGCCTTAGCCTGTAATTGGCTGATCTGCTGCCGCAATTGTTCGAGCTCTGTTTTTTTATCTGCAATAAATCCGCTGTATTTGTTTTTAACAGAGTCGATGGTTTCCTGTTGTTTTGAAACACGACCTGGTTTATGCGTCAGTTTTTCATTCAGCGCCTGTAATACATCAGCGGGTTTTTCGATCGCCGGTATCAGGCCAGCTGCTGCGAGCCGGCGATTATATTCGTCCTCTTTTTCTTTTACCAACTGATCGCGCGTATCGGGGTCACTGAGGCGGCTTCTTAATGAATTATATTTTTCCAGCTTTTCTTTCAACGCATCCTGCACCATATCCAGCTCCGGATGTTGCCTGTATTGCTCCTGCAGTTTTTTTAATAGCTGTTGTTTATAATCCCGGTTAAAAGCATAACGGTCAAACTGGAAATTCAGGTCCATGAAATTTCGGAAAAATGGCGAGTTGCTTACTCTAGTTGCAATAGCTACACGAAATGGATATTTCTCTTTTATCGTCACCTGCAGGTTTGTTTGCAGGGTATGTTGTTGAAAATCTTTTTGCAGAAATGGTGTATCGGTAAACGAACGATACATAAAATCATAACGTACGCTTCCCTTTATCTGTATAAATGCCGGTTTGCGCGCGGATACCGGCACTGGTTTCACCAGTTCCGCTGCCTGTTTTTGCGCGGCCATCATGGCCACGTACAGGTTTTTACAGAACGTGCGCAACAACACGGAATCTTTTTTATTTATCTTTTGCAATGCGGGCAAGTCTTGTGCTCCGACTGTATTGAATACAGCCCCCAGGAGCAGGAAAAGCATTGCGCCGGATAGATATCTAAGAAACGATATAGTTGTTCGTTGTGTCAGGATGTCTGTTTTATAGTATAATCTTTTGTTTGGTGATCTGTCATTTGCCGCAGGATGTCGCAGGTGATGAGTACATTATTGTTTTTTTACGGTTTAGTTTTCCTGAATAATAAGTGCGTTTAGATAACTGTAGTCGCCGTTCGTTGTCGTATTAGCGGGTGAATAGATACCGATCACGATCTTACCGAATGAATCCGGCGCAATCGATGTTGCAGTTCCTTTTGCTGTTGTATTTCCTGACGCAGCAGACAGTATTTCACTACCATTGTTCACATGCCAGGCAGTTGAGCGAGGGGCACCTGCTGAGCTGTTCCTCGAACCTACTATGCTGATGTTATATGTTTTTGCCGGGTTCAGGCCGGTAATAATCAGGTTATTGGTGCCACTTACGAATTGTTTGGCTGCATTGAACCAAAGATTGCGTAAGACAAGATCAGGTACAACGCCGCTATTATCTGATGTCCATTGACCACCATCATCCAGTGCATTACCGCTAAACGGATTCCAGTAGCTGGCGCCGGTTGCTTGGTTGCTGATCGTCCAGCTGGTAGTGGTATCCAGTTTGGAGATCACAGCCGCTGAGGGAGAACCGAATACATTAAACCAACCCGGTATTGTTCCACGTTGTGTAAGCGAGAAAAAAGCCCGTAAGGTTTTTTTGCCCTCATTATCCGGGAACGCGGTCAGTGTTATATTCTGGGATACTGTTGCAAGTGTACTGGTAGTGATCGTAAGCTTGTAAACAAAAACACCGTTGGTGAAATTGCTGAATGTAGGCGCGGCTATCGCCGTATTACTAATGGTCAGATTACTGGGGCCGCTCACTTTTGTCCATGCGTAGGTCGTGATCGTGGCGCCGTTGGTAGTAATAACGGGCGTGATCACCTCAGATTGACCGACCGTTGTATTCAGGTTGTTTAAGGTGATAACAGGATTTCCCCCACCCGAAAGTGCTACGGTATCAATATCGATCACGCTGATATGAGAGAAGGTGCTTCCGGCTCCTACCCTTGCATTGATATCAACGGAATCAACGCCGGTTATTTCATGAATATTTGCGTTCTCGTAATCCCCCGGCGATGAAGTACCGTAACGGGTGTCGCTATTTTGTGCAACCTCCCAGCCTTCGCTACCCAGTTTCGTTTCCAGTATCCGCGGTGTCGAAGAGTTATCCAGTCTTGCACCCCAGAGTTTGATCCGGTATTTTTTTGCCGAATTCAATCCTTTAATACGAAGTGTAGTCCCATTCGGATTGATCGAACTATTGAGAAACATATTATCGACCACGGCTTCCATAGGATAGTCAGGCATCACATTGCCAGCGATACCAACAAAATTCAACCCATTGGTGGGCGTAGAAGTATAAGTGCCATATGGCGAAGTCAGCAATTTGATAGAAACAGCGGTAGGAATGCCATTCGTTGCTTTGAGAGCTGATAAAGCAGAGCCGGCAACAAATCCCTTATCGGTATTATTCTCACCATACCAATTGTTCCAATAGTTACCTGCATAACCTGTAATTGGTACTGGCTTGCCATCCGGCAAATTCGATCCGTTCTTTGTATACACATTATCACCACCAAGATCAATCAGTATCCTACTGCCCTTGCCTGTGAAATTAAGTGCAAGTGTGTCAAGTTTTGTAATATTAGAAAAAGCTGAAGGCTGACCATTGGTATATACGGCCTGCACACGGAAATACCTTGTTATATTGTCTATGCGGCTATAATCCTTTTTTACTGAGTCGCTGCCGAGTATGACATCGAAATTGGTCCAGTTGGAAAGATCTGTGGAAGTCTGGATGATATATTTGCTTACACCAGTAATGGGTTTGAAATAATCATTCCAACGCGCAAACAACCGGTCTGCTATAAATTGATTACCGGCACTGTTAAGATGTACACCATCGCCATTATCATATTCTGTTCGTATAACTGCATCGGTCGGCGCACTGCTGTTCACTACATCATTGAAACCTTCTACAAAACGACTGGGCCAGGCTTTACGGATACTATCTGCCAGTACCTTTAATGCCGTCTGATCCGAAGCACCATATGAGCTACGTGGTTGGGTGGTTTCAAAAAATACAGGAATACCCCGGTTGGCAGCAACTGTATCGATGACCCGTAGATTACTCATTGTCTGTGCTGGAGTAAGGCCTGCTGAGGGATCATTGGAAGGAAGCGAAACAAAAATAAAATCAGCATTCGCTCTCACAGCACTGTCAATATTGTGACCAGCTTGGGAACCGCTCATGCCTGCGGGCAAAAGGTTGGCGCTATAATAACCACCAACGGCAAGGTTTCTCCAGACAGGCGCTGTGGTATTGACATTGAGCCAGGCACCAATTTTATCACCGAGCCTGTTAGGCGCAGCTACTCCGTAACCAGCCAGCGTGGAAGAGCCGAGCCCGAGTACACGCGGTTTTTGCAGCAATGTTTTTTGATTAGTGGCCCAACGAAGTGTATATGTGAAATCATTGTTATCGCAAACACCTGCATTTAGCTTGACGAGATTAGTAAAAAAACCAAAGATATTATTCTGCAGCATATCTATTCCAATCGATTCAATATAGATACGCTCGCCTGTTGACAGCGCAGGATTAAACGACACTTTACCTGCAATAGAATCAATCAGCACGCCATCTACCGAGTCTTTGTATTGAAAAATCCCATTGCGCCATACATTTAATTGTCTGCCACTCAAACCGGCATTGATATAATTAAAGTCGCCTGCAACGGGATACCCTGCCGTGCCAACACGGAATTGAATTCCCTTACTGTTTTGCAAATTGGCCGGCCGGAACTCGGTAACACCATTACCAATATTAAAAAGATAGCCTGATATCCCCTGCGTATTGTTCTTGATCACCAGTTCGCCATTTACAATTCGGATAGTATCGCTATCTACCTGCAATTTTGTTTGGGTAAAAGCAACTAAACAAATTAAAAAAGAAAGACCTGTTACAATAAATTTCATAAACTGGTTGTAATAAATAATAGAATCTCTTTTATTGTTCCTACTACACAGGAAGATTTAAGCCAGACAATTCGTATACAATTATGCCTATGACTGACCCGAAACTATTCGCGATACAGTAACTACTTTTCTTCAATGAATATCTTGTCATAATTTTTATCATGTTCTCTTATTGCCTATCAACTATTTTTTATTAACGATGCCGGCCAATCCTGCATTCAGTTATATCAATCACTGTGTGCAGTTACTTATTCTAATCTGTTTTTTCCAGTATAAAAAAATTACACATTCCGATATACGAAGAAGAACCACCTGTTGTCGGATTGAAAAATAAATTCATCGTACCATCACTTACTACAATACCATTGAACACCGCTTTTTGTGATGTGTTAGATGCGGTATTGATAGTTTGCGCGGTACCTGCATTGACCCTGAACTCGGTATTCATATTTGCCCCCAGGCTGGTCACAACCGAAGATTGCAGGGAACCGAACATCGTAACCTTATAGGTCCCATTTGGAAGATTGCTCAGCGCAAACTGTGGTTTTGCGGAATTATAGGTATTGATATTGAAAAACGCACCCTGCTGTGCTCTCAGCGGCGCTACAAACCCGTTTCCATCATCAACCGTTTCACCGGTTTTATCACTGGTGAGATAACCAAATAATGGAGTCCAGTTGGCGGTAGCAATCGTGCTGATAGCAACAGTGCTGTCTGCAAGCATTCCTGTGCCACTGATAACTGTACTATGAGGAGCGCCGTACAGAACGGTCCAGCCAGACAGTGTATAATCCTCAGAAGACACACCGACATATAAAACAGGGTTGGTACTTGCCGCTTCCACAATCACCTGCACGTCCGCATAGCCGGTAGCGTTGTAATTATCTTTAGCCGTGCAGCGGAAGATATAAGTACCTGCCGCACCAAGCGTCACATTTGAGGTTAACTGATCGGGGGTCAGTATTGTTGCTCCCGGACCATATACCTGCGTCCAGGTCACTGACTGTAGTGGACCATCGGGGTCGAATGCTGTCGCAGATAAGGTGGCCACGTTTGCAGGGAGCGTAATGGTTTGCGAAGAGCCCCCGGTCACCTGCGGTGCGCCGTTCGTTCCCGGCAGAGTATCTTCTTCTACCGACAGCCCGTTGATCATACCAAACTGCGCTTGCCCAAACGGTACGCCAACAAAGAAAGGAACCTCACCACCTGCGCTCGGAACAATGCCACGGAATATCACTACATTCGATGTATTTCCCACGGCGTTCACCAGCCGGTGATTCAACACGCTATTGTTTACAACGATCATTGTTGGGTTCGCATCCAGCGACAATGAAGAAGACAATGAAGAATAGAATTTAAGTTTATAGGCTTTCGAAGGTGAAAGACCTGTCAACTTCATCTGATTGGAAGAGGTATCGGTATATACTTTTGAATTCGAATACCAACCCGATCCGATCACCGCAGAGGAAATCACGAAACCACCGGCATCTGCTACAGCCTGTCCATTCGCATTATCCGAGTTACCATAGAAATTCGCACCCCATTTCGTTGCCGCATTGGGCAAATTGACAAGCGAGATATTATCGGCACCTGTCCATGCTTTGTTGATATTATTCGTACTAAAAGGTCCATCGCTCACGTCGATCCATCCGCTCACATTCTGCGGAGAGAGATTGAAATTAAATTTAACTGCAGTGCTGCTGCTATCTGCTGTTCGTACGGTAACAATAGCATCGGCATAAAAAGAAAGGTTGATATTGTTCTTCACCTGGCACCTGAAAACATACGTACCTTCTGCAAGATTTGAAACAGAAAGAGATGAAGTCGTGGCGTTCGTGAGTGTCGCAGTACCACCCATGACCTTTTGCCATTGATAAGAAGCGATGCTGCCACCAGCATTCGGATCAGAGGCGCTAGCTACAAGTGTTGTGCTATTTGTTGGAAGAAATAAAATTACAGGGGCGGTCACCGTCACAAGCGGTGGCTGTTCATACACACTATCCTGGTGAGCAAGCGTACCCTGCACCGTATTGCTCCATTTGGAATAATATCCATTGGTATATTCTATTCGCACCCGATAATAATTGCTGTCCGCAGCCAGGCTCAACTCAGGGTTATTGGGCTGATCTACAAATTGAAAATTGCTAAAAGCACTGCTAAAAGCAGGCTTGCGCTGTACCTGGTACTTGCTGATCTGGCTATTGGTATTAAAATATGCAGTAAGCATATCGCGAACAGCAGCGAAAGCAACATTCGATCCTGCATCATTGAGGTGTGTACCATCACCCATCTGGTAAGCAGGGTTAAGAAGACCGGGATTAGTGTTGCTTTCCAGCAAACGATATACGTAAGCACAGCGATCACCGAATTTCTGTTTTAGTAAACCCGCCATCACCCGTAGCGAATCTCTTTGAGACTCACTCAATACATCGCGAGGAAAAGAACTGACGACAAAAAGAGTAGCGCCTGCTTTTTCACATGCATCTGCAATAAGCCGTGTATTGGCCATGGATTCCCTGACTGTCATTACTCCGCCCGAACTGCCACTATAAAAATCGTTACTCGTATTACAAAGAATGATGACCTTATTCCCATCCAATAAAGCTTTGGTCACATTATACTGGTTATCTACATAAGCGTTACTACCCGTTGGTGCAAGATTCCTTGAATTGTACCCGTTCTGGGAATAATTGATAATTCCTGCATTATTCGCTACCGCGTACAGAAAGCCCTGGAGTTTCCCCATGATAGAATATGGATAGGAACTTGCAAATTCGCCCTTGCCCTGGCTATCGCCAATGATACCTATGCGTGGAGATACGTAAA
>CAZGSG010000115.1:0-2483 GCA_964528095.1 uncultured Terrimonas sp. | reverse complement strand
TCATACTGGACCCAGTCTTTTTATTGGCAAGTACTACATCAGGATCGGCATCGTACGCCCCACCTCCAGGTCCAGCCTGGAAGCGCACCGTATCAGTACCCAGTATAAAGAGCGTACTATCGCCCTGTTGTTCAAATTTAAGTGCCCTGAATTCAGTAACACCATTTCCTTTATTATATAATACACCGGGTATGGCACGGCTATTATTCCGTATCACCAGTTCACTATTTACTACACGCACGCTATCCTGTACTACCTGCATCTTGGTTTGTGCCAGTGTTGTATACGCCAATGACATTAAACAACTAATAAGAACTAGCTTTTTACAAGCGTTAAAAAGAAAATTATGCATAAAAGTATTATTGACAGGGCATGACATACCCCTTAAGTAATAAGTAGCTTATTTAATAAGCTATTTTGCAACTCTAGCTGTGTATATAATCAGGAAATGAAAGTCTACATCTTGCAGTTATAACTGCAGTCATTAAGCAGTCCCGGACCTGATATATATGGTACAGGTTCCAATTCCGGCTGACTGAACAATAATGAATGATAGATGAGATTTACTAAAAAAGTCCCGTAAGACTGTCTCGGGGAGAGTGCTAAAGATAACATTGCTATTAGTTGGTTCGTTAACAAATACAATTTCCTATACCGGTATGCTGGTGAGGCATTACTAAGATGGTGGAAGAACCCGGTATCAATTAATGATGTGAATGTCGTTATAATTTTTAATTTTAATAATTCTAAAACAGATTTTAATTAATTAGTTATCCACTAATAGCAAACACCTACCTAATCAACAGACATAGATATTACTAATCGATTGATTGACATATCTATTTACATTAATACAAGTTCTATATAGTTATATTTTTTACAATATACCTGCTAATAGTGACGGCAAAAACAAGTTATTGTTGAACATACTCCACCATTCATCAATAGAAAGCCTTCATATTCAAAATACAGGCACTTGTTTACAGCGACAACCATGTAAACCATACACAATCAATTCCTATTAGTTAATCTTGAACAAAAAACAGCATGACCCGATTGCTTAGTTTAGGAGATAAGCGATTAAGATTTTGTATTGTTTGCCAGATCATCAAAAGAGATAGTATTTGTTGATAATACGGAAGACAGTTTATTTAATCAAAGATTGTAAACCAATTCAGGCAACCTACTTCCGGTTCCACCAATTATAACCCCATCCCCGCCAGCTAACCTCATAAATCCGCCACTACGCGTGCTTGCAAAAAATAACAATACCTACCACGCTAGTTTTGTAGCTGTCAACAGTAACATAGAATAGCGCTTAATCATTATGAACGAACCCTTTTTCAAGACAACCGTTTTCAGCTCACTGACTATCGCGCTATTCGCCGCCGTTTATCTCTATGGCCGCAAAGCGCACCCACAATCTGCACCATGGTTATGCGGCATTACCTGCCTGCTGATGTTGGTATTGACCTACTATAGGGAAACATGGCTCGGGGCTTCGGTCGTGTTATCTATTGCATATTTGTTTGCGCTTCGTAAACCTGATCAACGCGCGGCTTTTCAACAGTTCTTTGCTGCCAACAATATCTATACTACCCAACAATATTCCAGTGCCGCGCTCGATATGCTTGGAGATAAAAAATGGACATATGCAAAAGGCCTGCTCATAAGTGCTGGCGGGCAAACCATCAATTACTCATTCTGGCAGGGCAGCACCAGCAGCCAGGTAAGCAGCGGACAATATGTACGCGCTACCACCTACACATATTACCTGGCTTTTATTTTTCCGCCTGGCAGCATCAGCAATTATTTTGAACAACGGGTACGTGCTGAAGCCGACAAATCTAACTACACTCTTCGGCAAAAGATCCATTTCTTTTTTGTTCCCGATACGGAAAGACCAACTATGGTTTGCAATGCATCGGATGGAAGTTTTATCGTCGAATATATTACGCTGCGGGATGTTGAACACTATAAAAGAAGGGTCGATTGGATAAAGGAAAATATCAATGCGAAATTTCAACCGGTGATCAGTAGCTCTTTTACATTGAACTAAGCATCTTGTTTTACCGGACCTTGCCCGAATAGCTTTACAATTCGTTTACTTAATAGCATTCGTCTATAAGCCGGCCCCTCTTCTTTCATTGATCAGGATTTATCTCAAAACTTTTTCATTAAAATCATCCTGCAAGTGAATAAAAAAAGAGCCAGGAAAAAATCAGACACAATTTTAAGACACTAATAAGACAGAGACACCTCCTTCGTACCCGCCTCGTACCTTGTTCGGGACTCGTTCGCTTCCGCCAGCGTATTTGAGCGTAAATCCCAAGCATTTCCCGAACAAGTCCCGAACAAGCCTGAACGCAGGTATAACCCAGATCTGCGCGCAGGTCAAAAGGGTATTGATTTTCAATATTGAAGGGATGGGGGTGCAAAACAACCTCCGATTTATGTGACTAAACAGGGGCAGGGACAAGGGA
>CAZGSG010000114.1:0-17076 GCA_964528095.1 uncultured Terrimonas sp. | reverse complement strand
CGGCATGTCCTTTTTCTGCCAGTCGTAGCGATTCTATATAATAAGGTCTTGCCACCCTGTTTACAATAAACCCCGGGGCATCTTTACATAAAACAGCTGTTTTGCCAAGCAGACCTGCCAGGTTCACGATCGCCTCGGTTGTTTTGAGATCGGTATAGCTTGTATTCACTATCTCAACGAGCTTCATCACGGGAGCCGGATTAAAAAAATGCATACCTATCACTCTTTCGGGATTTTTGATCTGCCTGGCGATCTCCGTTACAGACAAAGACGAAGTATTGCTGGCAAAAATACAATCACTATGATTTGTTTCTGCCAGTTGATTGAAGAGCGCAACCTTTAGCCCCGGCTTTTCGACAATAGCTTCTATAAAGACATCTGCAAGACAGGAATAGATATCCGCAGTATACAGGATACGCTGAATTGTTTTTTCTTTTTCCTCCGTAGATAATTTTCCTTTTGCGACAAGCGACTGAAGGTTTGTATCGATTGATAGCCGGGCTTTATCCAACATGCCACTGTTCAGGTCATATAAAATTGTATAGAATCCTGCTTTTGCTGACACAAGCGCAATTCCGGCACCCATCGTTCCTGCCCCACAAACACAGATAGTATTGATCGTCATTAGCTGGCTGATTGAGGGTGCAAAGATATTATTGTTTTTCCCAGCCGTGAATACAGGCTAAATCCTTTTGAAAGTGCCGGAACATGGAAATTCCGCCTAAATTTTCACCTGCGGCAAAACGGTATGGCCATATCAATTATTTTTTTTTACCTTAATAAAAAAAATCATGAGTGATACACCTGCCACAACCGTTTTACCAGATCCGGCATCCCCTGCACCAGGAAGTGCTCTCCCGATAGGAAAAGCGCCTTCCATCATTACGTTTGCTGTTGGGATCCTACTGTTTCTCCTGCCTTTTGTAGATGTCAAGTGCAATAATACATCTCTTGCAACGATCAGTGGTATGGAGCTGGCTACCGGCTTTAAGCTAAATGTCGGCAATGATAATACACTGGTTGGTAAACTGGAAGGCATGAACGGTACTGAAAATAAGGCCAATTCCGAAAAAAGAGATGCAAACCCCTATGCATTGGCCGCACTGGTGTTGGGCATTGCCGGATTAGTGCTTTCTTTATTAAAGATTAAGGCGGGTGCGACCGGCGGACTTATTACCGGGGTCTTGTCAGCCGGTGCATTGATCGGATTGTATATAGATGTAAAACGCCAGATCAAAACCGAAATGAATATGTCGGATGTAAATGGGCCTGCGGATGAATTCGGGAAACAGATGTCTGGCATGGTAGGGATAACGGTTGATTTTACGCCTTATTTTTACCTCGCGATATTGGCCTTTCTCGGAGCTGCTTTCTTTTGTTATAAGCGGATGAAAGGAAAGTAATGATGCCGGAGATATAGGATACGCGATCCATTTATTGTATTCTTCTGTTTACAGACCTGCTGTATAAAAAAATGCGCGGATATTATTTATCCGCGCATTTGAAAGAAAGTATTTCTAAGTCGCTATATAGCGCTTGTAAACTGTTTTAGGAACCGCACATCGTTCTCACTAAACAAACGAAGGTCGTTCACGTCATATTTTAGCATGGCAGGACGTTCTATACCCATGCCGAACGCAAATCCAGTATATTTATTAGGGTCTATATTGCAATTCTGCAATACATTGGGATGTACCATACCACATCCTAATATTTCAACCCAACCTGTTTTTTTGCAGATATTACAACCGGTACCTCCGCAGATAAAACAAGTCACATCCATTTCCGCACTTGGCTCAGTAAATGGAAAATAAGAAGGGCGAAAACGCACTTTTACATCTTTGCCATACATTTCTTTTACAAAGAAATAAAGCGTTTGTTTAAGGTCTGCGAAGGAAACATTTTCGTCAATATACAATCCTTCTACCTGGTGAAAGAAACAATGACTTCTTGCACTTACAGTTTCATTACGATATACACGTCCGGGCATTAGCAAACGGATCGGCAGTTTGCCTTTTTCCATTTCCCGTATCTGTACACTGCTTGTATGGGTGCGCAAAACCCAATCAGGGTTTTGTTGTATATAAAATGTATCCTGCATGTCGCGGGCAGGATGATGAGGCGGTAGATTAAGCGCTCCGAAATTATGCCAGTCATCTTCTATTTCGGGTCCTTCGGCAACTGCAAAACCCAGACGCTGGAAAATAGAAACGATCCTGTTCCTCATCAGGGTCACGGGATGCCGGCCACCCAGGGGTATAGGATCTCCGGGCAAAGAAAGATCCATACCGGCTGCTTTGCTTTGTGTGCCGGATGAAGCGGACTTTAGCTGTTCAAATTTTTCTTCTGTAAATAATTTAAACTCATTCAGTATTTGCCCGGCTTCTTTTTTTCTTTCAACGGGTACATTTTTCATTTCGCCCATAATGGACTTCACAATACCCTTTGTTCCAAGATATTTAATGCGGAATTCCTCTACCTCTTTTTCTCCATTAGCGGAAAATGCGCCGATCTCATTTTTATAAGCTTCGATCTGCTCTAACAATTGCTCCATATGCCCCAAAGATAAGCTAAGAGGACAAAAGAGAAAAAGAGGGGAAGGGAGGGAGCTTATTTTAATTCAGGCAATAAGCAAGGCCAGTAAAAGGAAAAAAATATCCAAACCCTGGATACATAACAACATATAGGCCCCCAAGCCCTTTTTTCCCTTTTTCTCTTTTGTCCTCTTAGCTTAGCTTTGGGGCTATGTCAGACTACCTCAATATTGCCGACTTTTTATTGCCTGTGAACCTCCATGAGATCTCTTACGATGAGGGATATAAAGACGGGCAGATGGGAAAAATTATAGCCCTGCACGATGAAGAATTCCCTGATCTTGATGAGGTGCAGGTAGTGATTGTTGGTTGTGGTGAACAAAGGGGCAGCGGCCTTATTCATGGCCTCAGTACTGCGCCGGATGTCATTCGCCGGCATTTTTATTCATTATTTTACTGGCACAAGGATATAAAAATTGCTGATATCGGCAATATCAAGGCTGGTTCTTTGTACACGGATTCATACGCCGCGTTAAAAACAGTAGTGCAGGAGCTGGTCAACGATCGTAAACTGGTGATCATCCTGGGCGGCTCACATGATCTTACTTTATCCCAATATGGCGCGTATGCAAGCAGTAAACAACTGATCGAATCATCCTGCGTTGATGCGCTTATTGATTTGGACATGAGTTCCCCTTTTCGCCATGAAAATTTCTTAATGGAAATGCTGACCGGCGAACCTAACTATATGCGCCACTATAATCATATCGGTTTCCAGAGCTATTATGTACACCCGCAAATGCTGGAAACAATGGACAAGCTGCGATTCGATTGTTTTAGAGTGGGCAGTGTAAAAGAAAATATTGAGGAAATGGAACCGGTTATCCGCAATAGTCATCTGTTTAGTTTTGATATGACTGCTATTGCCAATGCTTATGCCCCGGCCAACAGCGTATCGCCCAATGGGCTTAATGGGGAAGAGGCCTGTACGCTTGTGCGTTATGCGGGAATGAGCCCCAATGTCAGCAGTATCGGCATTTACGGGTACAATGAACAGCATGATAAAGATGAACTCACGGCTAAACAGATTGCGCATATGATCTGGTATGCATTGGATGGCCGTAGCCGTGGCAGAAGAGAAGCGCAGCTGGATGAAAAAGATTCATTCAATGAATACCATATGGCATTTGCAGAAGTCGATACAACTTTTTTGCAAAGTAAAAAAACGGGAAGATGGTGGATGCAGCTGCCCAACAAAGCATTTATCGCCTGTAGCTATAAGGACTACTTACTGGCCAGCAGTAATGAAATCCCGGAGAGATGGTTGCGGGCACAGGAAAGAGACTAGACCGGCAATTAAAATATTCACACTCGTAAAGGCAAACCCAGAACTTCATATAATAAAGCCGTTGATTTTTACACTTTAATTTTTATTTTCATAATGAGTAAAATTATTAAGACAGGTATCGCCTCTTTTGGAATGAGCGGAAAATTATTTCATGCTCCGTTTGTAGAAGGGCACCCGCTTTTTGAGTTGACATCTATTGTAGAGCGAAACAAAGAAGAATCAAGGGAACGATACCCCAATTCAAAATTGGTACGGTCCTTCGAAGAATTGATAGCCGACCCGGCTTTGGAGCTGATTGTAGTGAACACTCCTGTGCAAACGCATTTCGACTACGCAAAAGCTGCCATGGAAGCCGGTAAAAATGTGGTATTGGAAAAACCGGCAACAGTTACTCTCCGGGAAATTGAAGATTTGGCTGCCATAGCGGATAAACAAAAAGTGCTGCTGAGTATCTACCAAAACCGTCGTTATGATGGGGATTACCACGCCGTCAAAAAAGTAGTGGATGGTAAATTGCTGGGAGATTTGAAAGAAGTGGAAATCCGTTATGATCGTTATCGCCCTCAACCCGCGGGCAAACCACATAAAGAAGGAAACATTGCTGGTTCTGGCACTTTGCATGACCTGGGCGCTCACCTGGTAGACCAGGCATTGCAGTTATTCGGTATGCCCGATGAAGTATTTGCAGACATAAGAATACTACGACCCGGTATGGAATCCAATGATTATTTTGAACTGCTGATGTATTATCCGGGCCTGCGTGTACGGCTCAAATCAACAGTAATAGCCAGGGAATCTTATTATGCGTATGTATTGCATGGAATGGCGGGGTCTTACCTGCAGCAACGTTCAGACCTGCAGGAAGAAAATTTGCTGGCAGGAGTAAAGCCCACCCTTCAAAGCTGGTGCCCCGCACCGGCCAGGCCGGATGGATTGCTGCATACCGAAATCGATGGCAAGATTATACGACAGGAACAAACTTCGTCACCCGGCAATTATATGGGCTACTATGATGATGTATACAAAGCGCTTACAGGCGTCGCGTCTAACCCCGTGCCTGTATCCGATGCGGTGAAGTCGATGAAGATCATTGAAGCCGCAATGAATGCACAACAGTCAAAAATCGCTATTCAGAAATAAGCTATGCCAGGGAAGATTTTACCAAAATAAAAATCAAGCTGATGTTATCGAAACCAGTTCGTTGCTTTTCTGCATTTTTAATATTGGCTTTTACATTGGTTTCCTGTTCGGTTCAAAAAAAGCTGGCGAGATCGGCCAATGAGAATATAATTAATGCCCCAGCATTGATCAACGCGCATGTAGGGATCAGTGTGTACGAACCTGCTACCGGTAAATACTGGTTCAATTTCCAGGGAGATAAGTATTTCGTACCGGCCAGTAATACGAAGATCCCAACATGTTATGCAGCGATGAAATACCTGGGAGATAGTTTAGTGGGAATGATCGTAAAAGAATATGAAAATGCTGTTGAGCTGCTTCCGGCCGGCGATCCTACGCTTTTGCATCCTGACTATAAGTTGCAACCGGTTTTATCATTTTTAAAAAAATTGAATAAGCCATTAACGGGAAATGCGTCTTCGTGGAAAGATGACGGATATGGTAAAGGGTGGTCCTGGGGAGACTATAACGAATATTATATGGCGGAGCGATCTGGGTTACCGATCTATGGGAACATGGTTACTATTACAGGCAAACAGGGGCAGGTCAACTCCTTCCCGAAAGGTATCGGCGAAAATATTTTTTTACCCGCTAATACAGACGGAGCGGATTTTGTGGATGATGTAACGCGGGATTTCAGAAGCAATACGTTTAATATACGATTGAATGGTAAGGAAAACAGGGAACTAAGCGTACCCTTTATTACTTCCGCTAACCTGGCATTCAAATTATTGGGAGATACGATTCAAAAAAATATAACCGTCTTAGGTGAAATACCGACAGGTAAAAGCAGCACGCAGACATATATGATCCATTCACAGCCTACGGATTCAGTGCTTAGTCCAATGATGCACCGAAGTGATAATTTTTTTGCGGAGCAGTCATTGTTAATGGTCAGCAATCAACTACTTGGGTTTATGAATGATGGCAGTATCATTGATACCTTATTAAAAACGGATTTTAAAGACCTGCCTCAAAAACCAAGATGGGTAGATGGCTCTGGTCTTAGCCGATATAACCTTTTCACACCGCAGGATTTTGTGGCCATTTTTGACAAAATGATGAAGGAATTTGGAATGGAGCGGATTAAAAATATTTTACCTACCGGTGGCACCGGCACGATCAGCAGTTATTACAAAACGGAACAGGGCTATATATTTGTTAAAACGGGAACCTTGTCCGGGGTAGTAGCTTTAAGCGGATTTCTTCTAACAAAAAAGAATAAACAGTTGATATTTTCTATATTGGTAAATAACCACACTTCTTCAGCTACAGATGTACGGAAAGCTGTAGAGAAATTTATCAAAGGAATAAGAAATAAGTATTAGAATTCCCGGAATCCGGCTAATCCCAGCTCCGCAATAGCCGGAGTATATTTATTTTTCGTCCTACCCAACCCTTTTTGTATAACCAAAGTATATGTTATGTGGACCAGGCTTCCATAAGCAAAGGTCTCATTAACCATAAACATATCGGTATGAAAAAGAGTATCCAGTTTTTATTTCTAAGTCTTATTATCATTCTTACTTTCAATTGCCAGAAAGAACTTAGCGGTGTTAACAACAGAATTGACCAATCACCCAGGGCCACTCTTCCCATTACTGCCACTTTGCAGGGTACAATTACTAATGAAACAGGTACCCCTGCTGCCGGCGCAAGTATACGTGTAGGTAACAAGACAACCATTACAGACGCGAAAGGTTATTTCAGGATTACGAATGCTTCGCTTGATAAGAACGCCTCGGTGGTGACTGCAGAAATGCCTGGTTATTTTAAAGCGTACAGGGTATTCAGCGCAACTTCAGGCGCTAATCATATAGCAATAAAGCTGATCAAAAAGAACCTTGCAGGTACAATTCCATCTTCCGGAGGCACGGCAACGCTGACCGATGGAACAAAAATCGCACTACCGGCAAATAGCGTAGTATACAAAAACGGCGGCGCGCCTTATTCAGGAAATATCAATGTATTTGCGACTTATATAGACCCAACCTCTTCAGATATATCGCAGACCGTGCCGGGTTCTTTTGTAGCAGACGATATCAATAACAAAAGAGTAATATTGAGTTCCTACGGAATGCTTGCGGTAGAACTCGAAACAGGTTCAGGAGATAAACTACAGATCGCCACAACTAGCGCGGCGGTTCTTACAGTACCGGTTCCTGCATCTCTCCGGTCTTCGGCTCCTGCCAATATCCCGCTTTGGTATATGGATGAGCAAACTGGTATCTGGAAAGAAGAGGGGGCCGCTACAAGAACAGGAGATGTATACACAGGCTCGGTCAGGCATTTTTCTTTCTGGAACTGTGATATCAGTGTGCCTGTTGTAACATTATCGCTTACGTTAAAAAGTAAGGAAGGCTCGCCATTGGTGCATGCGTTAGTAAGAATAAAAAGAACAGTTTGGGGTGGTTCATATGGTTATACAGATTCATTAGGACAGGTAAGTGGCCTTGTACCGTCAAACGAAAACCTAGAGCTGGAAGTACTGGATCCTTGTAATAATCCCATTTATTCAACCAATATCGGCCCCTTTACACAAAACGCAAGTCTTGGTGTACTGTCAGTTAATATTACAACTGCGTCGCTTGTGACGATCAGGGGTAAGCTGGTAAATTGCTCTAACGGAATCGTTTCAAATGGAACCGCAATCATTTACCTCGATAATAGTCAAAGATATGTATCAACTAATAATATGGGTGAATTTGATGCTACATTCACAAGGTGCGGTTCAGCCCCGGTAGTTTTCGATGTAACTGGAATCAATAATACGGATCAGCAACAGGGCGCTGTTTCAGGAGTCAACCTCGTATCACCTGTAACCAATATAGGAACAGTACTGGCATGCGGAACCTCTGCATTACAATTCATAAACTACACACTTGATGGGAATAATTTTGTACTGTCTAGTGTTACAGCTTCCGACTCATTGATGTTTTATAACCCAACTCAGGCAGGTACAATTATTGAGAATGTAATAAATGGATATGGCGGTTCGGGCAACAAAAATATCTCTCTCAAGTTTACGACCCCAGGCAAGGTTACCGGGGTATTTCCAATAAACTCTTTATCTGTACAGACTATCCAGAATACTCAACTGATTCAGCCATTTAATGTAACTGTCACTAAATATCCGCAAACCCTGGGTGAATTCGTTGAAGGAAACTTCTCTGGTAGTTTTAAGGATTTAGGTAACTTGACGTTAACACATACAATCAACGCTTCTTTCAGAATAAGGAAATAAGTATTATGTGAACAATTATATAACAACTTTTAAATAGCGAGCAGGTATATATTATCAACGATCCAGAGAACATACATATGATCATTAGCGGTTGCCGCCGAAATAACCGCAAGGCCCAGGAGTTACTATATAGAAGCTTTTACAGGGTTATGATGACGTTTTGCCTCCGCTATACCAAGAACGAGGCCGATGCGTTGGAGGTATTGAATACAGGGTTTTATAAAGTATATAAAAACATCGGGAAGTATGATGAAAAGAAAGCAACAATATATACCTGGATCCGGACCATCATTATCAATAGTTGTTTGGATTTTATCAAAGTAAAAAGCGGGCATATAAAATGGATGGAACTGGATGAGGCGGCGGGTATTGACTTGCCGCCTTCGGTATTTGTAGCAATGTCGTCTGGGGAAATACTTGGCCTGGTGCGACAATTGCCTCCCGCTACGCAAGGTGTTTTCAATCTCTATGTGATAGAAGGGTATAATCACCGCGAGATAGCTGAACTATTGAATATTAGCGAAGGCACGAGTAAATGGCATTTAAGCGAAGCAAGAAGGATATTGCAACAGCTGATCACCAAACAGGAAACTAATTCATGAATGAATACTCACCATACGAAAAACAATTACAGCAGCAGTTAAATGATCTTCCCCTGCCGGACGAGAATATGGCATGGGCAGACATGAAACGAAGGCTGGATGAAGAAGACGATGATGGCATCATTGCATGGTGGCGACCCGGCTGTGGTATATGGGGATTATTATTGCTTACAACAATTCTAATCGGTTGGTGGATATATTCAAATAGAACGGGATCAGCGACGAAAAATAAAATACCGGTAATACAAAAAATAGAAAGAAGCGACATGGATACCATTCGCCAGGCTGGAACAGGAAAGAATGAAAAAGCCGAAACTGATATGCGAGAAAAGCAGCATTATATAGATAGCCTGGCATTGAAGCAACAAAAAAGATCAGCAGGTATTGACACGATAACGATAAAAATAAATGAGAAAAAAAATGCTGTAAAACAAATAGTAAAGAAAAAAGAAAATCGGAAACAGGCTGTTATCTCTATTGCAAAAGCAGAAGAAAAACGAGAAAGAAAAAAGACCAACGAAGAAAATAAAAAAATTGGTGGTAAAAAAGACACAGAACAGCCAGGTATTACTGATCGAAAAGACAGTATAAATAAAGAAAGGAGGATCGATAGTAGTTCTGTATCAATAACAAGTGCTACAATAACACCCGATATCAAAAAAAACAGGGAAGATTCGATAATAAAAGAAATAAATAAAGATTCGCTGGTAGTAAAGGGGAATAAGAAAGATAGTGCGGAAAAAGCCAGCTATTTTTTTACAGCCGGTCTTGCCTTGCATCAGCAATTGCCCTTAGATGGACAAAAACTTACGCCATACAACTCGCTGGGCAGGAAAGGCACCTTACTTGATTATATCCCGGCCTTGTATATGCGATTCAATAAAAAAGATAAATGGTTCATACAATCAGAGATTCGTTACGGCGCTCCACAATACACAAAAAATATATTGTACGATCAGAAGATTACGCTTGATACAGGGCTAAATCCGCCTACACTTGTTTCCTCTTTCCGGGTCAATAAAACGTATTATCACCAACTGAGTTTTTCCTTCAATCGATATGTTGTACAAAACTGGACAATAGGAGCTGGGGTGTCCTGGAATAAATTCAGCAGCGTAATTGCGGAAAAAGAAGTCGCGAAAAGAGATAATGTTACCCAAAGCGATACGGTATTAAGCAAAGTCATTGCCAGGGAAAAAAATGATTCGGCTTTTGCCAAATCCTATTTTCAGGCCGTTATCGAAACACAGTACCAGTGGAAGCGGTTTTCGGTGGGAGCAAGGTATTCCTTTGGTCTGCAGCCTTATTTAAAATTTAGATTACCGGGCGGCAATGAGAAAAAAGAAAATAATAGCTCAGGGCAGGTATTCTTAAGATATGAGTTGTGGAGGTCCAAACAAAAGAAATAATTTTTTAGTTGGAAGTAACCGTAGGCAAAATTTAACAGCCCGAAGCTCCTTATGGGGATTACTTGTACACTGACTTATTACTACGCAGAGCTTCGAACTGGTTAAATCCAAACTTCAAACGACAACCATCGAACAATAGGGCAAGGATTAAACTTTTAAGACGGGGTGCTAACCTGCGGCGATTAACTTGCCGGACACAGGAAGAATCTCTTCAGGACAAATAACCAATAATTGATGGAGGGTGATTATTCGTGCATGCTGATTACTTTCAAAACCGGTCTTTTGCAGCCAGCTGCCACATAGTTGCAGGGAAGGAACAACATAGTAGGGATCGTTATCTCTCTCCCTGTGTATTGGTTGAACTTTCAACCTGCGGCTTTCTGGCAACAATGTGAATCCTCCACTACGCAAATGACCCAGGTTATTACGAAGTTGCTCCATATTCGCCAGGGCAACCTGTAGCTGTTCTGCAGCCTCCGTAGAGTGTGTTTCAATAGGAATAATAGCTTTGCTGGATAAACTGTGCAGTTTCATTGTTAGTGTTTAATAAGTGATTAATGAATAATTACCAGGTGGTCATAGTGTAGATTGACCATGACGGATTACTCCGGGAATCCAGAATAATACTTCTTTAATGAGTGCAATAAGATAAGCAAACACGATCAAACTGTTTTCCTCTTGACCTATGTATCCATAAACAGATCTGATCTCCTCGCTATTGGACTGGGCTACCCATTATCTATAATTAGGAAGTATCAAACATACCTTCGTTTTACAATCCGAAGGTTCATCTTATTTACCGGGTGTCAATGGGAAAAACACAAGTATTTATTGTTTTTTCCTGATAGTAAAATAGAGAGAATTTCTTATTGATTAACAGGTGACTAACCTGATAAAATAGCAGGCCGGTCCTGTCTTCCTATCCTCTTCCAAACATTTTTTCAAGCTGTTCTGCCTTAAACTCAAAATATACGGGGCTGCCATCCGGCGATGCGTTCGGTTGTTCGCATTCGAAGAGGTCATTGATCAGCTGGCGCATCTCCCGGTCAGTAAGTCTTGTGCCCGATTTCACCGCCTGTTGCCTGGCTAATGAACGTACAAGTTTTTCTCGCTTTGAAAACTTTACTTCATTGCTGAAATGTTTATACTCTTCGAGCAACACGTCAATTACATGTTTTTCATTTCCTGTATCCACATCAGCAGGAGTTGCCTGTATTACAAATGTATTTTTACCAAACGGCTCTATGAGATAGCCGAGTAATTGCAGGTCTTCCATCAATTCTTCAAGTATGGCCACGTCAGCTGGGGGCAGTTCAAAAGTGATCGGGAATAAACTTCGCTGACTGGTGATCGGCTTATCTTTTGTAGCTGCCTTTAATTGTTCATAAAGTACCCGCTCATGTGCTGCCTGCTGATGGATCAATAAAAACCCTGAACTGGTTTGTGCTATGATGTACTGATTGTGTAATTGCACCAGTTCTATTTCATCAGCAAAACCTCCCTGGCGTTCGGTTTCAAACTGGGTATGAAGGGTTGATTGCTGATCAGCGTTGCTATTTTCATACCCGCCGGCCTGTTCGGTGCCTTTATATAATTCTTTCCAGTCTTTTAATCCGCCTCTGCCCGTTGGCTCAATCAGGTGGGCCTGGTGTTTCTGTGTAAATCCCCTGAACAGGGAACTGGCTGAAGCCGCCGATTGTTTTTCCTCTGTAAAGGGCTGCTGTATGGAAGGCAGCTGTTGTATGGATGCATCCAGGTCAAAATCAAGTGTGGGGGTTACGCTGAATTGAGCAAGTGAGTGTTTGACCGCAGCCTGTACAAAAGCGTAAATGATCTTTTCGTCCTCAAATTTTATTTCCTGTTTGGTTGGATGCACATTTACATCCACCACCGCAGGATCCAGGTCTATAAACAGTACATACATTGGAAAACTATCACCAGGGATCATTTCTTGGTATGCATTCATCACGGCATGATTCAGGTAAGGGCTTTTGATAAAACGGTTGTTCACAAAAAAATACTGATCGCCCCTGGTCTTTTTCGCTGTTTCCGGCTTACCTACAAACCCATAAATATTCATGTAATCTGTATCTTCTTTCACCGTCACCAGTTTGGCGTTGTAATTATTTCCCAGTAGCTGAACGATCCGTTGCTTCAGACTTCCTGCTTCCAGGTGAAATAATTGTTGACCATTACTGGTAAGTGTAAATAAAATTTGTGGAAATGACATGGCTACCCTTGTAAATTCATCCACGATATGCCGCATCTCCGCTGCATTGCTTTTCAAAAAATTCCTGCGGGCAGGAATATTAAAAAACAGGTTCTTCATGGCAATACTGGTACCATTGGGAGCAGCAATTGGTTCCTGCTTTTTCACCAGGCTGTTCTCCACTTCTATATAAGTACCGGTATCATCATCCGCTTTTTTGGTTTTCAATTCTATCTGTGCCACTGCAGCAATAGAAGCAAGCGCTTCTCCGCGAAACCCCATGGTGCGGATATGAAAAAGATCTTCAATGCTCTTTATCTTGGAAGTGGCATGCCGTTCAAAACACATGCGGGCATCTGTTTCGCTCATGCCGCTGCCATTGTCAATTACCTGCAATAAGGCCTTGCCGGCATCATTCACAATAAGCTTGATGGCTGTAGCGCCGGCATCCACCGCATTTTCCAGCAGCTCCTTTACGGCGCTGGCCGGTCGCTGAATCACTTCACCGGCTGCTATCTGGTTGGCAATATTATCAGGTAAAAGGACAATTCTATCTGGCACTGAATCTTATTTAGCCGCCAAAAATAACGAATTGCATTTTAGCAATCCTTCACACATCCTTTAACTCAAAAGGTTTAATTTTAAACCTCTTTTACTTAATCGTTTAATTCAATCTGCCATGCGGTCATCCAAACTTCTTTTATTGGCTTTTTTCCTGGTTCCGGCGATCTCCTTTGCTCAGTACAATAGTAAATTATCCGAAAAAGAATGGGCGGACAGCGTGTTCAAAAGCCTTTCTGACGATGAAAAGATAGCCCAGCTGATGGTGATCCGGGCACATTCGAACCTTGGTCCCGATCATATTGCCAAAGTGGTGAATGATATCCAGAAATACAATATCGGGGCACTTTGTTTTTTCCAGGGAGGCCCGGTTAGACAGGCTAACCTGACCAATTATTACCAAAGCATAGCAAAAACCCCGATCATGGTCACGATTGACGGAGAATGGGGACTTGGAATGCGCCTGGATAGTGTAACAAAATTTCCTTACCAGCTCACACTGGGGGCATTGAACAGTGATGAACTGGTGTACCGGATGGGCCTGGCAGTAGGGGAGCAATGTAAGAGAATCGGTGTACATGTGAATTATGCGCCGGTAGTAGATATAAATAATAATCCTAATAACCCTGTGATCGGCTACCGTTCGTTTGGTGAAGACAAAGAAAAAGTGTCCCGGTATGGCGTTGCCTATATGAAGGGAATGCAGGACGCAGGCATTATGGCCTGTGCCAAACATTTTCCTGGTCATGGAGATGTAGATGTGGATTCACATTTTGATCTGCCCGTTATCAATAAAAGCAGGAAAGAACTGGATTCGATGGAACTCACGCCATTCAGAGCTGTTTTTAATGCAGGCATAGGTAGTGTAATGATTGCGCATTTATATATTCCTGCTATTGATAATACAGCCAACAGGGCAACTTCCATTTCAAAAAATAACGTGACTGACCTTCTGCAAAAAGACATGGGATATAAGGGACTGACATTTACAGATGCGCTGGAAATGAAAGGGGTGGCAAAATACTTTCCTGGAGGTACAATTGCGGTGGAAGCACTGATCGCAGGTAACGATATGTTGTGCCTGCCTGCCAGTGTACCTGAAACAATCGAAGCTGTAAAAAAAGCAATCGCGGAAAAAAGACTGAGCTGGGATGATATCGATGCAAAACTGATGAAGGTGCTGCATTCCAAATATGAATTGGGCTTGAACAGGATGGTCCCAATCGATACCAGTAACCTGCTTAGTGATCTGAATGCAGCTACAGATGCCATCCGTTATGATGTTGCAAAGGATGGGATTACTATTCTTTCATTGGCAGAAAACAAAGCATCCCGTACAGACTATGCTACAGTACCGCTGGTTAATAAGAAAAAGGTCGCGTATATCAGTATCGGTAACACGGAGCTGAATGATTTTGGAAAAAGAATGAAACAGGATTTCAATGCAGATGTTTTCTTTTTTTCCTACAAAGACGGCGCAGACAAGGCAGACCAGATATTGAAGGCGGTTCCGAAGGACGGGAAATACGATGCGATTGTGATCGGCGTACATAATTATTCCCTGAAACCAATGGATAATTTTAATATCAGCCCTGCAGCTATCAAATTGTGTAAGGACCTGAATTTTATAAAGACCATCACAATGACCTTTGGTAATGTAGGTGCTTCAAAGAATTTTTGTGATGCATATTCCCTGGTGGCTTGTTACCAGGATGATGCGATCACACAGCAGGCTGCTGCAGATCTGCTGCAGGGTAAGTTCAAGGCAAAAGGCAAACTCCCGGTTTCTGTTTGTAATTATAAATTTGGAGACGGTATTGTATATGCAGACACCAGGCCGGCTTCAGGCATTGCTAAAAAAAAACTGGAAGCCATCGACTCTATCGCCAATGACGCGATTGCAAAAAAAGCATTTCCCGGTTGCGTAGTAATGGCCGTTCACAAAGGAGAGATCATTTATCATAAAGCCTTTGGCAATTTTGAATACGAACCTTCTCCGGCAATGAGTTATCAAAGTATTTTTGACCTGGCTTCAGTGACAAAAATATCGGCGACTACTATTTCAGTGATGAAGCTATACGAGGAAGGAAAACTGGATTTGAATAAACGGCTTGGCGATTACCTGCCATGGGTTCGCGGCAGTGATAAAGCCAGCCTTCGTATAGACCATATCTTATTACACCAGGCAGGCCTGGTACCTTTCATCGCTTTTTATAAAGAAACGATCGACTCGGCCGGTATTCCCAACCCGGCGATATACAGTACTGTTTCAAAACCCGGTTTCACCATGCGTGTGGCAGAAAACCTCTACCTGCGTAATGACTGGAATGATACCATTCTAAACCGCATAGTAAAAAGCAAACTGGGCCCTGATAATAAATATGTATACAGTGATAATGATTTTATTTTTTTGGGGAAAATAGTGGAACAGCTTAGCGGCATGACACTGGATGAATACGTTCAGAAAAACTTTTATACAAAAATGGGAATGGAGTCAACAGGTTTCAAACCACGTAACCGGTTTAAAGTTGATCGGATCGTACCCACTGAAAAAGAAGAACATTTTCGTCGGCAGCTGATAGACGGGGATGTGCATGACGAAGGAGCTTCTTTGTTTGCAGGGGTGGCCGGCCATGCAGGATTATTTTCTGATGCGTATGATCTTGCAATGCTTTACCAGATGTTATTGAATGGAGGAGAGTTTAACGGGACCCGTTATTTAAAAAAAGAAACGATCAGTTATTTCAGCGCGTATCATAGCAAGATCAGTCGCCGAGGTTTTGGATTTGACAAACCCGAGAAAGACAATGCTTCAAGAAAAGAACCATACCCGTCATTGAGCGCATCGCCACAAACATTCGGGCATACGGGCTTTACGGGAACCTGCGTATGGGTAGACCCCAAATACGACCTGGTGTATGTGTTTCTTTCCAACCGTGTTTATCCAACAAGAGAAAACCCAAGACTATCGCAATTAAATGTTCGGCCTAAAATCCAGGAAGCGATCTATAGCGCCCTGAACTAGTTTCATAAACAGGAATTTACCTGATAGCTCAAATAAAAAACTCCGGTCATGGATGGCCGGAGTTTTTTTATAGATCAACTATCTGTTTTTTTATCATTATCTGGTCTGTTCGGCGGACGCTGGTTCCGCTGTTGACGGTTAGGAGGCTGATTGCGTTGCTGCCCCTGTTGTCCGCCAGCTTGCTGACCTCCCTGTTGCCTGTTTTGTGGACGCTGTCCCTGCTGACCTCCCTGCCCTTGTTGTCCACCCTGTCCCTGTTGTCTTTGTTGGGGGCGTTGTCCCTGTTGTCCACCAGCTTGCTGACCTCCCTGTCTGTTTTGAGGACGCTGACCCTGCTGGCCACCCTGTCCTTGTTGTCTTCCCTGTCCACCGCCCTGTCCCTGCTGTTTTTGCTGATGTTGCTGGTGCCGGCGTTTTTTGTCGGCTTTTTCCAGGGTACGCAGACTGATCTGTCCAACCACATCTACAAACTCCGGTTCTATTTCCTTCGGCTTGCCGGTTGTTACCTCTACTGCACCAAGATCTTCAGGGATCACACCCTTATGGTTCAGTGATTTTATTTCCAACACCCTGTCGATGGTCAGCGGATATTGTTTTGTACTATCCGGCAATGTATACCACATCAGGTTTTTGAAAATATCTTTTTTAATCAGGAAGGCATTGCCCTTGGATACAGAGATCGTATCGCAGTGTTCAGGGAAATGTTGTAACGCATCCAGGTAGGTATCCAACTCGTAATTCAGGCAACATTTAAGTCTTCCGCATTGACCACTTAGTTTGGTCTGGTTGATCGATAAATTCTGGTAACGCGCGGCTGCGGTATTTACCGATTTAAAATCCGTGAGCCAGGTAGAGCAACATAATTCGCGGCCACAGCTACCAATACCACCCACTTTACCGGCTTCCTGTCTTGCACCGATCTGGCGCATTTCCACTTTTACTTTGAATTCGGACGCATATACCTT
>CAZGSG010000113.1:0-17212 GCA_964528095.1 uncultured Terrimonas sp. | reverse complement strand
CTCACCTGCTGGCTTAAGGCTTATTTTCGGTGGCAGGTAGCTGGGTGATTTAACACGGAATTACGGAGAAAATGAGTGATTCATTTTACCTGGATGGTCATCTGTTTCTAAGCTTCACGTTATAAGTAAACCCAGATTTGGAGGCACGGAGATGGGCGATGTTTGATGAGAGTTGCACTGTCCTTATTTTGTAGACCAAAATATCGATGTTAAAGAGGATTACTAGTTGAATAGGTTCTTTCTATGTCTTCATCTTTTGCTGCTTTCAATTAGACAACAACATAAGGGATATACAGGAATTGGTAGACTTTGCCCATCTCCGTGCTCCAAATTTGGAACTACATATACGAACAATATCCAATCGTAACATAGCTATTCAGGCAAAATGAATCACTCATTTTCTCCGTAATTCCGTGTTATTCACTCCTACACCTTCATTGGTTGGCGCTTCCAGTAGGTAAGCGATCTCCATAGCCATTCAAATGGGCCGAACCGGAAATAACGCAACCAGATAGAGGAAAAGATGAGCTGAAAGACCCAGATCACTCCTGCCACATAATATAGCTGGTGGAATCGCAGCGTATTGTATTTATTGAAACCATAGCCATTAAATATAAATGTGCAGATAATACTTTGCATAAGATAGTTGGTAAAAGCCATCTGGCCTACATTAGCCAGTGCTTTCATAAGCCATGGTACGATCCTGCTCCTGAATACAAGAATCAGCAGACTCGCGTGACCTATGGATAATAATACTCGCCTGATATCATAAAGTGCCCAGTGCGGAACCCGCCACGAGTCTACATAATTGCCAAAATTTGTACCCAGGTAACCACGGATGCCCGTATTAAAAAACTCCCATCCTACCGGGATACCAATTCCATACCCTATCAGCAAGGCCATCCAATATGTAGAAAGAGAAAGTTTATTAGAGAAAAAACCGATTTTGAATAAAGCCATACCAAAGAACATCATACACAGGAAATCCCAAAGTCCGTGATACAATCCCCATACTTCCCCATTTACATTCACAGGAATAAAATACTCGAAGATGGTTCCATACCCCGAATGCATTTTACCGACATTACGATTTACTTCTGTGGTATCAGGCGTTTGCCTTTTTTCTATTTCCAGCCATTCGGCTTTTGCACCTTGCTGCTCTTCGGTTAGTTTTTCATTTTTCTTTTCTATGGCTACTGCTTCCACATAGGCTTTTCTTTTTTCTCTTAGTTCGTTATATCCCAGTTCCCCTTTAAAAATGCCTATGGCAATACAAGCTACACCGATCAGCAATAACCAATACGGCTTTGCTTTACGAAAGGGAAACAACAACATACCGCAGAGCCCATAGAAATAAAGGATATCGCCTGTCCACAATAAAACAAACGCATTAAACAAACCAAATAATACCAGCCAGAGTAATCTACGGTAATAATATTCGGCAACGGTCGCCCCACCCGGTGTTTCTTTCTTATTCATCATGAATAAGACCATGCCTGCGCCAAACAACATAGAGAATAAGCCACGCATGGTACCATCAAAGAAGGAAAACATGGCAGCCACAGCATAATAGTCTTTGCCAGCCTGCGGTCCGCGTATCACTCCAAACACTTCTGAAAAATCTATTCCAAACCCGGGAATATTCATTAGCAGAATACCCAGTAATGCAAATCCCCTGATCATATCGATTGTTTTGATCCGGGCTGCTGTAGCAACCGGCTTCACTGATGTAACCTGGGGTTCGTTGGAAGCTGGCTCGGAAGAAATGGAAGTATTGTCCATAAAAAAGATTTAGGGAATGAATCAGATGGTGCTTGTTTCTGTTGAAGGAATAGATGGATTGTTTTCTTTTTTTATAGGAGGCCATTTCCCATAAACAAGCCGTCGCCATACCCATTCCAAAGGACCTATTGTAAAATGCCGGAACCATAATACGGAAAACACAAGCAGGATCAGCCATATTTCCACAACAACAAAATAGAGCGCCGCCTGCGATAACCTTCCATAATTACCCAATCCATAACCATAGAAAAATAGTGTGCAGAAAACCGTTTGCAAGAGATAGTTGGTAAACGCCATTCTTCCCGTATCGGCGAGTGCCTGCCAAAGCCATCCCAGAAAGCGGAGCCGTATAACCATCATCACCAACGACGCATAACCTACTGCCAGCAAGGCCCGCTCTACCGGGAAAAACTGATCCCAGGGTATGTTATGCTTATTGATGTATTGCGTATAATCATGCAGTCTCGCATAAGCATATTCCTGCCGCAACCAGGCCAGCAGAAAACCAATGATCAATGCAGGAACAGCGATCAGTAAATACCGGCCTGTTTTATAAGAGCCGTTAAAAAAACCAAATCCAAGCAGGGCCATTCCCAATAACATCATGGAACCGATATCCCAGATTCCGGTCCTGTATAACCACATCGCCTCCCTGCTTTGTGTCTGCGGTAGCAGTTGTTTCCATATCGGACCATAACTACCCCTCATGGTCTTGTTGATAGCAGCATCCGCTGTTGAATCGTATTTTAAACTTTTCGTAATGCCCTGCCATTTTTCCTTATCCTTTTTTTGCTGCTTGTTCAATGTATCCCTGGCAGCAGCTTTCGCTAATGAATCGTTTTGTAATTTTTTTACGAGCTTGTTTTTTGAAGTATCCTTTGTTGCCTGTTTGCCCAGTGAATCTGCCGCGGAACCAACCATTATTTTATTTTGCAGAACCCATACACTATCCAGCTTTGCTCTTTCAAGACTATCTTTTGAAAATTTTTTCTCTGTTTCCACGATAGCCAGGTATTTAGCATATGCTTTTTTATCATCGGAATAGTTCCAGAAATTTTTCCCGCAAAAGATCAGTGTTGTGATAATCGCTACGATCAATAGCCCTTTGGCAGATACGCGGTGCATTGCAAAAAGTAAAACACCTACGATACCGTATTGAAACAGGATATCACCCGGCCATAACAAAACAACTGCATTCAGTATGCCGAATGCCATGAGCCATAGTTGTTTTTTCATATAAAGATCCGCGCGGGATGGTAATAAAGGATGATTGGGCCTGGACAGAAACAGGATAATACCTGCCCCGAAAACCAGCGAGAACAATGCTCTCATTTTGCCTTCAAAAAGGATGGAAATAACAGTCAGTAAATGGTAATTACCGCCTTGCTGGTTCAGCCTGATCCGGGTTTGTTCATTCATACTAAAACCGCCGAACTGCCAGATGCTGATGATAAGAATGCCCAGTAGTGCAACGCCACGCAATACATCAAGCGAAAAAATACGGGTGGTTGGTTGTGTGGGGTCTGTTACTGAAATAACATCGCCCGGTGCTTTCCCGAGCGGAGTACCTGAAGGATAATTCATGTTGGTAATGGTTTAAGGTTTCCCCGGGGTACTATAATAAATGTATTGTTTCCCGGCAAATAATCCGGAAAAAATTATATACATCGTTTTACTCACAATAAATGAATAAGTTACCCGCGCTTAGCCTTCCATCGTAACGCTGTCATCTGAAATTTTGTTTCTCCCTTGCCATACACGCCTGTTTCCTCCCAGCTGGCATTACGATAAAATCCTTCTGCTCTTGTTTTAGGGCTTGTGCTTAACCAGATAGCCTGATCTGTGCGGGCGAAGTACCAGTCGATCATCATATCATGCAAACAACGGCCGATACCTTTTTTTTCATACTCGGGCAGGATAAACAATGCCCATACGTTATTTGCCAGCAGGTCCACAATACTGAAGCCTACAATCCTACCTTCTTCCTCACATACCCAGCCTTTACCCCGGTGAAAAAGGTACTCCTCTACATCTTTGTCTGGCACCAGTGCCGGGTCAGATAACCTGTTTTCTCTGACCGCATTTCGTACAACCTGTATTTCCTGGATATCTGTTAGTAAAGCCTCTCTGATAATCATTGCTTGAGCGTATTTTGTATTCAATCATCCTGTGCTACCCGTTAATACCGGGGTCAACCTACTCAATCTTTTAATAGCGCTGTATTCAAAACTAATTGAGCCGGTTCAGGTTTGGTGGGATTAATAATGACCGGGTACGGTCCAATCTTGTTATCGATTATTGTTACTGATAAAATAACATCCGTGCAGGCGAAAACGGAAGTGTTGAGGTTCTTTGGCGGCAGTTTGCATATACGCTTGGTTAATTTGGTTGAAGATTGTGGTTGTAAAAAAGTCCTGATCAAATGTAAAATATTTATTTATGCTTCCACATACCACAAAGAGGTATTCTTTCAGTCCATCCTTTTCATTCTTGAGAAGGGGAACCCATTACATCCTTTTTTTGGATTTTGCCTGTCTGCAGCCGCTGCACTCTCCGCCTCTTTATCATTCTTCGCATCATACACAGTGAGGCAAAAACCCCAGAGAAAAGGCGCCATATTATCAAAATACATATAGTCGATACGCGTGTACAGACCGGCATCACTCGGGTTGGCAGCATCATTTTTAGCAACCAGGTACTGGTCTTTTATATTCCATTTGATGATATGATAGTTGATGCCCTTGTGTTGCGTCCATAAACTATCCGTCACTGTGTAACGTATACCATAATCATCTGTAAAATTACCCAGCAGTTTTGCCGGAACCAGAACAGAATCCGCGTCTCGCAGCCTCTGCCTCCCTGTTTTTACGCCCTTATACACCTGCTGCCTGCTCTTTTGGACAACTTCATCATATTCCCCTGCCAGCCTTCCCTTGAATGAAACAAGACATATAGCGAACACAAACATAAAAAATAAATATCCTTTCATAATTTCACCTTATTGAAAATCTAATTAACCCAAGTTACTCGTTCTATCCCGAATGCAAAATTCAAAATGTAAAAAACACTGTTCTTTAGTTCGCCATTTTTTAATTTCGATTTTTGAATTAACCCTTCACTCCTCGCAAAGCTCAATCGGCAACTCATCCGGATCCCTAAAAAAAGTAAATCGTTTGGAGGTATGCTCATCGATACGAATGGGTTCGGTACTGATACCCGACGCATGTAGTTGCTGGATCGCCATTTCAATATCCGTTACTTTAAATGCCAGGTGCCTGAGTCCGGCAGCTTCCGGATGTGTTGGTCTTGGCGTTGGGGCAGGAAAGGAAAACAGTTCTACCAGGTAATCCCCATTTAGCGATAAATCGAGTTTATAGGAGTTCCTTTCTGCACGATATACTTCCCGTATTATTTCAAAGCCCAGGATCCCTGTATAAAATGCTTTTGACCGTTCATAGTCAGCACAAATGATGGCAATATGATGAACTCCTTTAAAAATTTGCATAGCTGATTATTATTGACTGCAAAATACCTCCGAAAACTGAAAATAAACGCTATACCGGTCAGTGAGCATAACTATTGATACTGATTATACGGCCTTCCTTCTCCCCTATATCTTATGTTTTCAAAATCGTCGGATAACATGCTTCATGCCGGGCTACCTGTTTGTAGTAAAAAAATCAACTAGATAGATCTCTGAGCTTTGAGCCTGTAGACAAACAAGCCATCAACACAAATACCAGCGAAAGCAAGGCAGCAATGGTTCTGACGAGATTCAACCTGTTCCAGGGCTGTTCAAAATTTGCCCGTTGTACGGCGATCTCTGAAACTGTTGCGGACTGAATGGAAAAATTCTCCAGGGTATTGTTAAGTGGAATATTTCCCACAAAAGTCACTCCCGCTACACCGACTACGTAAATAATAGCGGCTATCAGTAACCAGGTGAATCGTGCTGGTACCGGACCGTTATAAAAAAGATAAGTACAAACAGGCAACAGGAGCAATGTTCCCATGAAACTTATAAAAAAAACAGGGTTTAAAATTGCTTTATTGATAGACTGCATAGCTAACAGGTATTCCCTATCACCCAATCGTCCCAGGCCTACAGTAACCGAACAGGCATAGGAATAAAAAAGTCCGGCTATCAGTGCAGTCAATAGTGCTGTAATAAATAAAACAATGTATTGAATAGAAAACATGGTAAGAAGTTTATTAAAGTTACTTATTAAAGAAATGTGCAGGATCGCAATCGTTTTAAAACTATTCAATCAATACAACGATTTTTCAACTGCAAAACACCTGCACATGTGCAATTATATTCATCATTAATAGGATATGCCGGGCGTCTTCTTCAGGTATTCATTCGTATTCAATTGATCCAGCAGAAAAGACGCAAGATCGGCACGGGAAATTTTCAACTGTAAGCCCTTGCTGTCTGCTGAAAATCCATGCCTGTATTCCATGGTCTGTTTTCCATTCGTAAATGCCGCCGGGCGAACGATGGTCCAATCCAACTGACTTTGCAAAACATGTGTTTCCTGCCCCTCATGATCCCTGTACGCTTCTTTCAGGAACCAGCCGAACATGATATATTTCCAGAAAAAATTTAAAGTAGGCCGGCTATCACCTGCTCCCAGGGTCGACTGGCAGATCAATCGCTTTATACCATGTTTTTCCATGGCCCTGATAATATTGAGTGTACCGGCACTACGAAGTTGTCCTTTTCTTCCCGCACCAAGTGTGCAAATAACCGAATCATGCCCGATTATTGCTTTTTCTACTGCTGCGCTGTCAAGCACATCTCCCTGTACAAGCCGTAGATTCTCCTGGTTACCGAGTTGTTTTAATTTTTCCGGGCTACGAATAAAAGCCGTGACTTTATAACCCATCGAAAGAGCCTGTTGTACCACAAGCATACCAACGCTACCTGTTGCGCCAAAAATGATCATTTGCATAATTATTATTTGACACAAACTTACCCTCAGCACAAAAAAGAAAATAGAACGAAACCGACAGGACTGGCTAATCAGTGTGGAGCTGATTCATACTCCTGCTGCTGAAATTCCATGGGAGAATAACCGGTGAATTCTTTGAAGGAGCGGATAAAATGTGACTGGTCAGCATACCCGTTATCAAAAGCGATATCGGATAATTTCTGGTAATTTCCTTTCTTTAACTGTTGCAGCGCAGACTGGAACCTGCAGATCCTTGAAAATAATCTTGGAGAAACACCAACATACTGATCAAATTTACGTTCGAACGTTCTTTCAGACACCTGTAGTACACGATGTAGTTCTTTCAAAGATATCCCACCCCTTGACCGGATCAATTGATCGATGGCAAACTGCATGGAATTTTCCGAGTCGCCGTTATTGCGTTGTAGCAGATCAACGATGTAATTAGATAGCACCGTGATACGCTCTTCCATCAATGAAGAATGCAATAAGCGGTCTGTTAAACTATTTTGAGATGAAACAGGAAACAGATCGAGATCAACACAGGTATCCGTAAGCTGGCTGGCATTAAATCCCAAGATAGATTTGGTAACATGGGGGAAAAAATTAACGCCGATCATGCTAAAGCGTCCTGATGTTTTTAACCGGATAGGCTGGATCGTTTGGCCATATAAAAAAACCGGTGGAAGTATCCTGGTTGAGGAGTTCTGCTCAAGTGTCATTGCGTCCTCAGCCTGGTGAAAAACAATTCCAGGGTACCCATCTGCCACGATATCAAATGTTTTTGGTACCGGGCCTTCCATATACCAAAAGAAACGGACATGTTTTTTTAGTCCTTCTTTTGGCAATAGTTGCCGGTAAAGTAATTGCTCTTCGAGGTACTCCATGCACTTGATTGATTTGCAAAGATCGAATGGCTGAATAAACTATGCAATTATTTTTATCCCGATAAATAATACATAAACCCGGCGGGATAAGTGGATTATCCAAAATCCAGTTTCGCTATTTTGTTCTTTACGCTTTCCAGCCCATCAAAATGCAGGCAATGAAGACCGATAGTACCTGCTACTTCAACAAACATCTTTCGATCATCTACCATCACGGCCTGCTGCGGTATGGCCTGCGCCATATCACATGCCAGCCTAAAGATATCCGTATCAGGTTTTCTGAATTTTACATAACAGGAAGAAGCGAACGCATCAAACAGTTCGTATAAGCGGAATTGCCTGATACGGTATTCATTCAGCTCTCTTCCTTCGTTATTTACTGCAATCACTTTTAAATGATACCGTGATTTGATCTCCTTGAAAAATTCGATCGATCCATCCAGTGCCTGTGACTGGGCATACATGAACGCTTTAAAATCATCTGGCGTAAAGTTTCTTTTTTCATAGAAAACGATGCGGCGCAGATAAGCATCCAGCGATAGTTTACCTATTTCATACGTATCAAAAGTGAGATGATGCCGGTCATTCATTTCCGCGGCGTCCAGTCCAAATTGTTCGGCCGCCAGTTTTCTGGAGCCCCTTCCCCATCCATTTGTTAAAAGCACCCCGCCAATATCAAGGAAGAGCGTCGTTATTTTATTTTTCTGCATGTATCAGCGATAGTTTAGGAATGTTCATTAAGCCTCCTGGTCGTTTTTCATATTTTCATTTTCCAATGCGATGACCTTATCCAGTCTTCGCTGATGCCTGGATTCATGCGAATATTCAGCGTTCAAAAAAGCAAAGACCAGCTCACGTGCAAGTTCAATCCCTACCACCCGTTCACCAATACACAATACATTCGCATCATCGTGTTCCACACACTGGTGAGCAGAATAGGTATCATGACAAACACCTGCCCTGATCCCTTTGAATTTATTGGCTGCCACACACACTCCTACCCCGCTGCCGCAAATAACAATGCCTCTATCAGCCTCTCCCGCGATAATCGCACGTGCAATATTAGCCGCATGATCCGGATAATCGCTTGGCTCTTCATTAAAGGCACCAATGTCTCTTACTTCAAAACCCTTTCCGGCAATTTCTTTCAATAATATTTGTTTGTACTTAAACCCTGCATGATCTGACGCGATGACAATTTTCATACTATTATAATGATTTGAATAGAATAGTAAGTTACTGAATCTGGGGAAATGGGTGCTGAATATTAGATGTCGGATATTAGATGTTAGATATTGGATAATAGATCCCGCATCCGGTAATATCCGACATCTAATATCCGACATCTAATATCCAGCATCCAATATCCAGCATCTAATATCTAATATCCAATATCCAGCATCTAATATCCGACATCCAATACCTGGAATCCGGCATCCTTCCCCTCAAGCAATCTCATCCTGTATGCATTTATTGCAGTAGTTCCGAGTTTTTTGATCAGCCGGTAATTGACCAGTATGCCCACCGGCGCCCCTATAACCGGGATCAGTTGCGCCATTTTTGCCAGGTCGATATAATCGCGGTATTCCTGCTGAAAATTTCTCCAGTCGAACTGGTGTATATCATCCGGCAGACTTTTGCTTTTTGCTGCCCAATCCGTCATTTTTAAATATACCGTTCTGCGATGTGAATGACTGGAAAAAGCCAGCTCAAAAATATGCAGCAAGTAAACCCGCTCCTTATAATTATTTACATCAAACCCATAGGTGGCGGCGATCTCAAAAAGGAGTTTGATTTTTATCGCAATAAGTATGGGGAAATCGGCAAGCCCCAGCAGGATACCGCCGGCACCTGTTATACCGCCTTCTACAGCCGCGGTGGTGCGATAGTTTTTTATTTTTTCTGCAACCACCAATTCCCTGGCCTGCATATCAATATCCTTTAGCGGAGCCGAACTAGTGTATTTTGCGCCGAAGAGTACACCGCGGATCATTTGTTTGATGGCAACGGTGATCCCGTTATGGATCTTCTCTGGTATCCATGAATTGATCTTGTCCTGGGTCTTTTTAGAAAGTTTGTTGAAGAAGGAAGGTTTCTTCAACATTTGTTTTTGCCAGGCATGCAGTTCTTCTTTTATTTTTTGCTCGTACATGCGTTCGAAGGTATTGCCCTTTTCCGAGATGGGAGGTGTAATAATGGGAAAGCCGTTGCTGAGTGCTTTATTTTTGTAAGCTAAAAAGAGTTTGAGAGGGGGTTCACACAGAGCTAAGGGGTAAATGAGTGAAGGAAAAATTATTTTATTTGTTCATTCGTTATATAATTGACGTTGTGAGTTAAGGAGAATTTTCCTTCCCTCATTTACCCCTTAGCTACTATAGAACTGAACCTCACCAAATGTAATTGTATAATTCTCTCCGTAAGCTTAAAACACGGGCAAGGGGTTTCACGCAGAGCTAACAGAGATAATGAGCTAAGGAGGAGTTGAGCTATTTGTTTATTCTTTATTTGTATGAACGGATGAGCCAAGGAGATTTTTCACTGCGTGAAAAAGTAGCCGTTGATCAGGGTGCTGTTTTCACGTCAGTGAAAACGCTCTGCTAGCTCTTTGTTTCAGCCGATAATAAATGTATAAATATCCAGGCTATTCCTTAGCTCATTATCTCTGTTAGCTCTGCGTGAAACCTGTTGCTGTGTTAGTGATGCAGGAACAAGAAGGACCATTCTTCAATCTCTATTATAGAACTTAAGTTATATTAATGGGAACAGAACGGCTATTCTAAAATACTCTGTGTGAACTCCCTTTCAAAAATCGTGAACCACCCCACCCGTAAAAAATCTCCTCCGTAAAAAAAATAATGCCTAAAATCACACAGATTATTATTTTTACGCCCTCCAAATACCATAACCGACAAGATGTTTTATTTCCACAACTATTATTACATTGTCCTCATCCTGCAGGCCATTTGTGTATTTCATTGTGTACGTAAAGGCCGGCAGACCAATTGGATCTGGCTCATTGTGTTTGTGCCCGTGATCGGTTGTCTTGTTTATATCTTTTCAGAAATAATTACCGGCCGCGAATTGAACAATATGCAGTCCGGTGTAGGCTCCCTGCTTAACCCCGGCGGGGCCATCAAAAAACTGGAGACCAACCTTCGGTATTCCGATACTTTTTCCAACAGGATACAATTAGCCGATGCTTATCTTGCTACTGGTGAATACGAGAAAGCAGTTGGGTTATACCTTGACAGCCTGCAGGGAAATTTTGAAGAAAATGAATACGTGTTCACCCAACTGATCATCGCCTATTACCATTTGAAACAATACGATGAGATCATACCGATCGCTAAAAAAATCTACCGGCTACCACAATTCGCAAGATCTCGTGCACATATTTATTATGCAGTAGCACTTGGATACGTGGGCCAGGCCGAACAGGCAGAACAGGAATTCGGTACCATGAAAGCGCGCTTCTCCAATTTTGAAGCCCGTTATGAATATGCACTGTTTTTAATAAGGGCAAACAGGCAACACGAAGCAAAGCAGGTATTACTACAACTGATTGATGAATCCAGCCAGTTAAGTCAAAGAGAAAAAAGACTGAACCAGGATTGGTTTACCAAAGCAAGAAATGAGTTGAAAAAAACAGGCTAGCGCTTATTTTGCCGTCAGCCTGTCCAGGAGCTCCATCACCTGCACCCCTTCTTCTACACTACAGGGATTATGGCCTTTATCTAAAAAATAGTCTACTACCTGCTGTATCATCGGTTGTTGTACATGAGGCAGGGGATTAAAATTAAAACTGGTTATTGTACCCTGCACATTTAATACAACCGGTTTATTTTCGAAAAAACTGAATTGAATACTACCTGCTGAACCAATGATCTCGCAACTATCTGCTTCATCCCCTGCGGAAACATTAAAAGACCAGACACCCTGGAACACCAATCCGGATTTATACAGGATCTGCCCCGCCACCATATCGTCCGCGGCATAATTGTTCGCCTGGTTCATCGAAATACCATTTACACGAATCGCATCACCAAAAAAATGATACAGTATATCGAGTTGATGCGGGGCCATATCATGAAACAATCCCCCTCCAGCCACTGCCGTATCTACCCGCCATGCAGTTTTGGGAATGTTCAATTCTTCTTTAGTGAGCGCTTTCCTGCAAAACCGGAGATTGATGAATCGCGGCTCACCGATCAATCTGTCGCCGAGTAGCTCCCTGATTTTTCTGAATAAAGGTTGCGCGCGCCGGTAATGCGCCACCACCAGTCGCCCATTATGAACCAGCACAGCGTCCTGCATTCTTTTTGCAGCGGCAAGATTAACAGTCATCGGTTTTTCCACGTATACCGGCTTGCCTGCCTGCAATGCGGCAATCGCATACTCCTCGTGCGAGGAAGGCGGTGTTGCAATATAAATTGCATTGATGTCGGGGTCATTGATAAGCCGGGCGGCATCATCATACCATTTGGGCACCTGGTGACGGTTTGCATAATCCTTTGCTTTTTCTCCGTCCCTGCGCATGACAGCCACAAGCGATGAATGGTTTATTTTATTAAAAGCAGGGCCACTCTTTACTTCCGTCACATCTCCACAACCGATGATGCCCCATTTGATAAGACTGTTCATTTAGAAAAATATTATTCATTCAAAAGTAAAAAATCAAAACTGCAATCAACCTGTTTCATGACGCCCCTTTTAATTTTTATCATTCGTTTCGTCTTTTAAATATCTTTAGAAACAAAACGCTTCATGAAAAGCCTGTTATTCTTTTTATTCTCCAGCTTCTTCCTTTTTCGCCCGGGCATGGCCCAGCAAACACAAAAGCCGCCACTGCATGGAAAGAACTGGATGGCAATTACTGGCAAACCACTTGCCGCTACTGCCGGCTCCATGATCTTCCAAAAAGGAGGCAACGCAGTAGATGCCGCCTGTGCCATGCTGGCTGCTACCTGCACCATGTGGGATGTATTGAGTTGGGGAGGAGAAACACAGGCATTGATTTATAATCCCAAAACAAAAAAAGTCATTGCGATTAATGCCATGGGTGTCGCGCCTTCGGGAGCTACTGCCGCTTTTTTTAAAAACAAGGGATATAATTTCCCTCCCGAATACGGGCCATTGGCCGCAACTACACCTGGCACACCAGGAGGTATTTGTTATATGCTGGCAGAGTATGGGACCATGAGCCTGAAAGAAGTACTGGCGCCTGCCATGCAACTGGCAGCGGGTTACCCCATTGAGGCGCAAACGGCCAATAGCATAGAACGCGGCAAAAACCGGATAAAAGAATGGCCCTATAGCCGCTCGGTTTTTTTAACCCATCCCGGTGAGCAACGCGAAGCGCCCGAGGCCGGTGAGATCTTTGTACAGAAAGACCTGTTACAAACGCTTGGTAAAATGGTAGATGCTGAAAGTAATGCACTGAAAACCGGTAAGAAAAGAAAAGAAGCGATCATGGCGGCCTATGCCCGTTTTTATACCGGCGATATCGCCAAAGAATTTGTGAGAGGTTGCCAGGAACAGGGAGGGTTGATAACTATGCAGGACCTTGCAAAATGGAAACCTATAGAGGAAGAACCACTCAAAGTGAATTACAAAGGTATTGATGTATACAAATTACAACAGTGGACACAGGGACCGATGTTATTACAATCACTGAATATCCTGGAGAATATTGATCTCAAAAAAATGGGCTATAACAGTACGAAGTATATCCACACATTATACCAGGCCATGAACCTGTCATTTGCTGACAGAGATTTTTATTATGGTGATCCTTATTTTGCACCGGCTGAACCCATGAAGGGTTTATTGAGCAAGGAGTATGCAAAACAACGGGCCGCTTTGATCGGTTATGAAAAAAATGATATCACGATTGGCCCCGGGGACCCTTATCCTTTTGAAGGAAAAACAAATCCCTATCTCGGCATGCTGAAACAAAGGGGATTTACAATCGATACAGGGAAGCGCAATTTTGTGCCCCTGCATGATATACAAAATGGAACAGCCTATTCTTCGCAAAAGGAAGACGAATACATGGACCGCTTATGGAGAGGCACTACTTCAGTAGAGGCAGCGGACAAGGATGGCTGGGTGGTGTCCATTACACCCTCTGGAGGATGGCTGCCTGCCTGCATCGCAGGACACACCGGCGTAGGGATGAGCCAGCGTATGCAGAGTTTTGTGCTGGACAGTACGCTCAATCCATTCAACGTAGTGGAACCCGGCAAACGGCCCAGGGTCACACTTACTCCTACCCTCGCCATGAAAGACGGAAAGCCGTTCCTGAGTTTTGCCGTACAGGGAGGTGATACACAGGAACAAAACCTGCTACAGTTTTTCCTCAATATGGTTGAATTCGGGATGACGGTACAGCAGGCAACAGAAGCCGCTAATATCAACAGCAATCAATTATGGTTATCACTCGGAGGCAGTACGACCGATGATCGCAAACCAAGACCCGGTAGTTTGTTGTTGCAGAACAAAACAACGGAGGCAGTAAGAAATGAATTAAAAAAGATGGGCTATACCCTATCCTTTGAAGATCGTACCAGTGGCCCCATTAATGCGATCTGGTTCGACTGGAAACATGGGAGCTTCTGGGGCGGATCGTCTAATCACGGGGAGGATTATGGAATCGGATGGTAGGAAATCCCCGCTTTGATAAAAATGGACCTGTGCAATAGCCGTGATCAATGACTCACCATAGCAGTGTTTTTCATCTTCCTTCCAACTTGTAAAGTGAGGGTATCGATATACAAACGAAATGCACAGATAACACAAAGCACCGGTTTAGTGGAACGAAAACTATCATTGTGCTGAAAAAAATGATGCCCGATACCAGGCAGTAAATAGCCCGCAAAAATAGCGGCAGCGATCAACCAGGGGTTAGGTAAAATAAAAGCAAGGGCCAGCAATACAAAAAACAGGCTGGCGCCAATAAAATGAAGGACCTGGTTACCCTTGTTACTATGTGCTTTCAGATAAGCTGGATAAAAACTATTGACTTCCCGGATAAGTTTTTTCATACTGCTGGTATAAAATACAAATTAGATGGTGATGGGCTATACTCCCCTAAAGTTCGATACCGGACAATCCCCGGCCAATACGCTATTTATAGTATCCGGCTCAAAAGATCCGGGTTTTCCCGGGTCATCTGCGCCGAAGTTCTCTAAAGAAACAGGCCAATTTCCGCTGTTAAAAATAGCGCGATGCGGTTCTCCCGGTATACCATGAGCAGGGTATTTCAACGCGGGCCGGCGGTTTTAATAAAATCAGCGCCGGGAAGATAATACCGGCTAAATCAGGCTGGCCTTAGCTCTCCGGTTATTCACCGCCGGATGTGCAAACATTACAGCTGTTTACCGCTGAAAATTTCGTACCTTCAGTAAGATCGGGCATAATCCTTCCCGGTTAAAATCCTTTAATTATCCTTCAAACTGAAAATTCAACTAAAAACAATAAAAAAATATGGGTAAATCGCAAGAAACATGGAACAAAAAAGAACGAGAAAAGAAAAAACAGAAGAACAAACAGGATAAAGAAGAAAGAAAACAGGAAAGAAAAGACAAGGCAAAGGATGGCAACAACCTTGATAATATGCTTGCCTATGTAGATGAAAACGGGAATATCTCCGCGACGCCACCCGATCCCCGCAAAAAAGTGAATATAAAACTGGAAGACATCGAAATAGGTGTGCCCAAACATCAGCCGATCGATCCGGCCGACCTTATACGCAAAGGCATTGTTACTTTTTTTAATGAATCCAAAGGATATGGATTTATCAAAGACATCGAAACACAGGAAAGTGTGTTCGTGCACGTCAATTCATTGGTTGACCCGATAAAAGAACAAAGCCGGGTAACATTTGAAGTTGAAATGGGCCCCAAGGGCGCCAACGCAATTGACGTCAAGCTGGCAAAATAATTATACTAATAATATTTATACGAGCTCATTTTTGCGGAGGCAGGAATGGGCTTTTTGATTTTTACAAGCTACTTTCCCACGCGGTCTTCTGTACCTGGATAAATGTGACTGCTACAGTCATTCACTAATTTATACCGTAGTTGTTAAACCCATCGGCCCCTCAATGCGGGAATAATATTTACAAATCATTTCATCTATCATACTACCACTATCGGGTAATACAATAGCAATAATTACAACTATAAGGGTATTGTCTTGTATTGATTAACGATGCAATTTGCATGCACCATTAATCATTAAACCTCCCGTATAGTGCCGTCTTTCTATCGCTACCAAAGAACCAATAGCGGTATGCCCCGTACCCCATAAAATAGACGGAGCCCTGGACTAACACTACATAACTGTACGATTCGTATCCTTATGAGACCCTGCGTTAGCGGGGTCTTTTTTTTAGTTAAAGTTCATTCCGGGTTCAGCGTTCTTGGTTCAGGGATTATTGGTCCGAGGTTCATACAGGAGAAAGTGCCATACTATTCAGTTACTTCCATCAAAGGAACCCTAAACCCTGAGCAAAGAGCCAGGAACTCTTCCGTGTAGCTATTCCCATTAAAAGAACCCTGAACGGAGAACTAAGAACCGGGATATTATAATAACCAAACAATTTTTATTATTTTGTCAGAAATCCACTACCCGTGAAAAAAGCGTTTTCCTTTTTTTTGCTGATCGCCTGTATGCATTATGCTATCGCGCAGCCCTCAGCCGATACCGCTGCTAAACTTATTCCGCAGAAGGAAAATATCATTACCGCTGCAACTATTCTTAAAATAGAAAACCTGGGCACTAAGGTTAATTCCAAATATGCTGAACTGCGACCTACTGTATCAGCCGATGGTGACCTCTTATTTTTTATTTGCGAAAATCATCCACAGAATACCAAATACAGATCAGTACGCAACTCACAGGACATATGGTATGCGGAAAGGGATAGTTTTGGTGTATGGAGCGAGGCGAGGCATCTTGGTTATCCATTGAATACTACACATTACAATGCCGTTTACTGGATCTCTCCTGACAATAACCGGATCCTGATCCGCGGCGCTTTTATAGAAGGCGATTATGTTGGCAATGGTGTAAGTATGAGTCATCTTACCAAACAAGGCTACTGGAGCAAACCCAATGCACTGAGTATAAAGAATTATAATAAATACGACAGGGGACGCACATCAGGCGCTACTATGGCACATGATGGACAAACATTGCTTTTATACATGACCCCGGAGAAAGACAGCTATGAGAATGATATTTTCGTTTGTTTCCTGCAGCCGGAAGGTTATTGGTCAGAACCCAAAAGCCTGGGCAAAAAAATAAATCTTCCAAAGTACGATGAGATGACGCCCTACCTGGCATCCGACGGCATTACCCTCTATTTCAGCAGTAATCGTCCCGGCGGGTTGGGTGATAATGATATCTGGATGGCCACCCGGCTCGACAGCACCTGGCAGAAATGGAGCGAGCCGGTAAATATGGGCAGCCCGATCAACTCCGATGACTGGGATGCGTTCTTTACATTGGACGCAGGTGGTGAATTTGCTTATATGACGACCAATCTCTCTACCATCGGCGAAAGTGATATTGTACGGGTCAAAT
>CAZGSG010000112.1:0-17274 GCA_964528095.1 uncultured Terrimonas sp. | reverse complement strand
GCGAAGAGGCCGGGAGGCTTTCAACTGTTCTTCCAGGTCAGCCATATTATTATGCTCATACCGGAAACGCTGGGCTTTGCACAAACGAACCCCATCTATGATTGATGCATGGTTCAACGCGTCGGAGATAATAGCATCCTGTTCATTAAATAAAGGCTCAAATACACCGCCGTTAGCATCAAAAGCCGCCGCGTATAAAATAGTATCTTCTGTGCCCAGGAAATCCGAAATCTTTTTTTCCAATTCTTTATGAATATCCTGCGTGCCACATATAAAGCGAACACTACTCATACCATACCCATGTGTATCGATGGCTTTATGTGCCGCTTCGATCACTTTAGGATGTGACGATAAACCGAGATAATTATTAGCACAGAAATTAAGCACAGTTTTGCCATTTACCGTAATCTCGGCTCCCTGCGGACTTGTAATCGTGCGTTCTTTTTTATATAGCCCGGCAGATTCAATTTCTTTTACTTCATCTGCAATTCGTTGCGTAAAGGATGAGTTCATAAAGCGTATTTGTGCAAATATATTGTGGGAAAGCTAGACTTACTGCCGGGAGAAGTAGATGCCTGTTATCCCGCCCAGCTATATTATTCCTTTAAACAGTTTGTCATTTTGCATTCCAGCTACCCAGAATCGGGGGAACATAAAGAATCTCAACGACTCTTGCCGTTTGATTGATTAGAAATACGGCTCTCATATAGTAAAAAATAGCAGGATATAAATTAGGAGAATTTAGCTGCAAAACCGTTTCCTTAGAGAAAACACGCAAAAAACGACCGTCATTAAAACCGGTTCACCCGCTATTTCCTGCATTTCATTGGCAAAAAAGCGCTGCCTGTCAACTTTACTATTTTCCGTCCAGCATTCCTTTTTACCTTTGCTGTAACATTTGATTGCCTTGCAGCGTCAAATGAATGAAACCAAATAGCATGAGACAGAAGAATATTTTAAAGGGCGTTTTATTAACCATCATTCTTACAGCAGCTTTCTTGCTATTGCGTACCTCTGTCACAGGCACCAAAACCACCCCTGAACCCGAGTCAATGGAGGAATGTAACAACCATAAAAACGAGGAAGGGACCCCAAAAATGGGCTGGGAAAGTCTTCCGCACCAGTTTTTCTCCTCTTTCTAGTCCTTCTCCCAGGTTTTTACGCACAAGGTGTAACTATTCACTATAATTGATCGTATAACATAAAATTCCGGCCCGGCGGCTTAATTTCGCCTGCAGGAACAACACACACCGCTGTTTATGACTGAAAGGGAATATAATGAATGTGTAAAAACCTACGCTGACAATGTGTACAGGTTTATCGTAAAAAATCTACGGCATGAGGAAGATGCCCGGGATGTGGTGCAGACCTCATTTGAGAAAATGTGGCGCAATCGCGAAGAGGTGGACGTAACTAAGTCAAAATCATACCTTTTCACAGTCGCGTACCATCAAATGATCGACCATATCCGCAAGGTAAAAAGGATCCAGCTGCGGGAAGAATTCAATGAAAATTCAAAAGTACAGGACCGTCCCGCCAATAATTTGAAAAAAGTGCTGGAAGAGGCCCTGGCAAGACTGAGCGAGACACAACGTTCGCTGGTATTGCTCAAAGATTATGAAGGATATAGTTATGATGAAATTGGCAAAATAACCGGGCTGAGTGAGAGCCAGGTAAAAGTATACCTGCACAGGGCCAGGGTACAATTGAAGGAATACCTGGTAAAAATTGAAAATGTGATTTGAGTAAAACAAGCTCCGAAGAACAAAAAAAAGACAAATGAAAATCGATCGCCATAATTACGAAGAGTTTTTTATCCTTTATATGGATAATGAATTGCCAGCGGATGAGCGCCGGATGGTAGAACTGTTTGCACAACAAAACGCCGATCTGCAGGAAGAATTGAATATGCTGATGCAAAGCAGGATGATCCCCGACAATGAACTTGTTTTTGCAGACAAGGATTCCCTGTTCAAGACAGGAGGCCTTTCTGCGATCAATATGAATAATTATGAAGAATGGTTTTTATGTTACGCGGATAATGAGTTAAATGCCGATCAAAAAAAAGAAGTTGAAAAATTTATTACCAATCGTTCTTCTCTTCAAAATGAACTGACCCTTTTACTAAAGACCAGGCTGGAGCCGGAAACAATTGTGTTCCCGTATAAAGAATCATTATACCGTAAAGAAGAAACAGACAAAGCGCCGGTAGTGCCTATCAACTGGAAACGTTATGCCGCTGCTGCCGCTTTATTACTGGCAGTAAGCACTACAGCATTTTTTACACTGCGGAATAATAATAAAAATGAAAATTCTCCAGGCCAGGTAGCGAATGTAAAACCCGTTGATACAAAACCTTCTCCTGCAGAATCAACAACGATAAAACAATTGCCGGCAGAAGAACCAACACTTATTGCGAAAACAACTGATGATAAGGATAACAATCCGTCAATACAAAAAGAACAGCAAGAGGAAAAGAATGTGGCTGTAAAAACAAAAGCAGTTGACAAAATGCTGCCACAACAATCAGTGCCTTCTCCAGTTAAGCCGAATAATAATGAGATCGCACAGGTTATTAAACCCATAGAAAAACAGCATAATAACCTACCTGAACCTAAATACAATCCTTATATCAACGAGGTTAAACCTGAGGATAGAGTTATTGCAATGAATGAACCTTCAAAAAATCCTTCATTAACAAAGGGACAACAAAATATAATAGATCCTCCTGTAACAACTAAAGTAGATGATTCGTTTATACAAACGAGCAACCCAATAGATGAAAGTGTTGCAGTCAATCAGCCAGGTGGTAACAAAAACAAACTTCGCGGCTTTTTCCGGAAACTGACCCGCACTTTTGAAAAGAACACCAACATAAAGGCAACCGATGAAGAAGATCGTTTGCTGGTAGGCGGACTGGCTATCAGACTCTAATTTAAAAAAATCTTAAACGAACAACATGAAAAGGATATTTACCCTGTGCATCGCTTTGTGCACACTGATGACAGCTTTTGCACAAACAGACACCACCGGCAAAAGCAAGCCTGACACGATCAAAATAGGGGGCATGGTCATCATCCGTGAAAGTGGCGGCAATAACAATGACACATTAAAGAGAAAGGATCGCGGGTTCCGCATCGTCAACCGCCGTTCATATGATAAGCCTGCCAACATTAGTACCAACTGGTGGATACTGGATCTTGGATTTTCCAACTACGTTGATAATACCAATTATGCAGCTGCGCAAGCTTCTGGCTTTACCGGTGCGGGCGTTGGAGAAGATCAGTTTCAACTGAGAGCAGGTAAATCGAGGAATGTGAATATCTGGATCCTGATGCAACGACTTAACATGATCAAACATGTAGTGAACCTGAAATATGGAGTGGGCCTGGAACTGAACAACTATCATTTTGACGATACCCGTACACGCTTCAACAAAACACCAACACAGATCACGCTTGATCCTGATTACGCAGACCTTAAGAAAAATAAACTGGCGGCAGATTATTTAACTGTACCCGTGATGCTCAATTTCAACTTCACTCCCAAACGTCGTAAAGGGTTTGGTCTGAGCGCAGGTGTAAGTGCAGGTTATTTGTACAGCGCCCGTCAGAAAACAAAAGAAGATGGCGATGTAAAGAAAATCAAAAGTGATTTTGATATGCAACGCTGGAAACTTTCTTATGTTGGCGAAATTTCCCTGGGACCAATACGTTTCTATGGCTCGTATGCTTTCAAGAACATGTTTGAGAAAGGACTTGACCTGACACCGTATAACTTCGGTTTCCGTTTCAGTAACTGGTAATCTATTTTACTGATAGATATAGAATCTATCATATATCAATAAGGATGACTTGTTTATCCACAATCCCGCTGAAAATTTTCAGCGGGATTTTTCTTTGCATCATTTTTGCTTATTGCGTACAATTGTAAAAGCATCGTTAAAGAATAAGCCGGCAAAAATAACAAGACCAATATCCCGTTTCCAATATAGACGGCAACTCTGGACTCAATATGAAAAATGTCATCCTCCTTTCATCCTTATTACTTGGAAGCGGTTTGCTGACTGTGGATACACATTCATCAAAAGCTAAAAACAGTTCATCACCTGTTACAGCTTCTTTTTCAAAAAGAATGAGCGCTTTAGCCGGGCCGGTGGGTACTGTCTCTATCTTAATAGATAAATCAGATTATGAGCTGAGTGTATTTGATGACAAGGGGTGGTATGCAACCTATCCCGTAGTGTTTGGCAATAACAGCCTGGAGGATAAAAAAATGGAAGGCGATAAAAATACCCCGGAAGGAACATTTCGCATCACGAATAAGAAAGTGCATGATAAATGGCATTTGTTCATGGGTATTGATTATCCAACCAAGGAAAGCTGGGAAAAATTCAATGCAAGAAAAAAACGTGGCGAGATCCCTGCTTCTGCAAGCATTGGCGGTTCAATAGGCATTCATGGTACCTGGCCACATGAGGATTTTGTGATAGATAAATATAAAAACTGGACCCTGGGTTGTATTTCTATGAAGAATGATGATGTAGACGATATCTATCGTTTTACACCTTCAGGCACAAAAGTCACTATCAGAAAATAGCATCATCCCGGATAACATGCTTATCGTATCAGCATTCCCACTCCTCCATTTCACCGATCTTTTGTATTGGTAATACTCTCCAGGAAAGCGGCTACTGCTGTTCTCCATTTCTCCTGGTCCTTTTGTAAAAGGATTTCATGATCAGTATTAGTGTACACTACTAGTTTTTTATTCATCGCAGGTATGGCATCATACATGGCTATATTATCCGCAAGCGGAACAAGATGATCTTTATCACCACATTGTAATAGCACAGGGCAGTTTACCTTCCTGGCATAATCAATATTATTGAACTTAAAACCATTGATCCCCTGTTCTGCACTGATCCAGCAGGTAGTAAAAAATGAAAATGGTTGTGAAGGAAATCCAAGGGTCCTGGCTCTTCGCTTCAGAAATGATTGTAACGAACCAAAAGGCATTTCCAGCATGATCCCGGCAGGCTTTAAATCAAAGTCTGCTATAGCTTTTAAAATTTCAACAGCTCCCATTGAACCACCCCATAACAGGATATTTTTTTCTCCCAGGCCTTGTACATATTCATATGCCGCTTTGACATCCGCCGATTCTTTATACCCAATGGTTGTATACTGACCGGTGCTATTGCCATGACCACGGGCATCCACCAGCAATACATTATAACCCCAGTAGCTAAACTCATTTGATTGCTGGAGTACGAGACCCTTGTTGCCGGTAAGCCCATGAAAAAGAATGACAGTGCCTTTTGCAGTACTGTCACTCTTAATATACCATGCCTCCAATAAAATGTTTTTACCAGCTTGCAATCTCACTGTCGTATAGGCTTTGGCAGGAGTTTCCATCCAGTCTGTTTTATACACCCGGGGGCCGGCAAATAAGCGCCAGGTTTTTTCTAAAATATTTTCTTTTGCAGAAACCTGGATAGGCTCTTTTCCGGGCGTATATAAATGAGTCAGCTTGTAGGCATACATTGAGGCGCTGATATTGATCAGTACAAACTGGACCAGCAATACCCAGCCAATCCATCGAAGAGTAGCGCGAAATCTGCTTTTTCTCTTTTTGTTCACCATGATAAGTAGATACTCTTAAAAAGAGAATGATCTATTGTATAATTGAAATAAAGACTTGATATAAGGCAATTAAATCCGTCGAAATCCAGACAGGGTACGGTTTTTGACGGATTATCATTAACACAACTAATTAGAAAAACCTCTTAAAGCAGCTTATCCGGCTGCTTTATTATTTTGTATCCGCTACTCAAATTTTCCCATTTCTTATTTCTTCTACTATGCCCGGATCGAGTAAAGTAGAAGTATCGCCAAGATTATTTGTTTCGCCTTCTGCTATTTTTCGCAGGATCCGTCGCATGATCTTTCCACTTCTTGTTTTTGGAAGTCCTGTTACAAATTGTATTTTATCAGGCTTTGCAATAGCGCCAATGATCCTGGTAACCGTCTGCAGCAGATCCTTTTTTGTCAGCTCCATATCCGCTTGTGAGCCGCTATAGATCACATAAGCATAGATACCCTGACCTTTGATATCATGCGGGTATCCTACTACCGCGCTTTCTACTACCCCGGCATGCATATTAATCGCATTCTCTACTTCAGCAGTACCGATGCGGTGGCCGCTTACATTAAGCACATCATCTACTCTACCCGTAATTCGATAAAATCCATTTTCATCTTTCAGGGCTCCATCTCCTGTGAAATAGAGATTCTCATATGTTGCAAAATAATTGGTACGGCATCGTTCATGATCGCCATAAGTTGTACGTAAAATAGCGGGCCATGGCGCTTTGATACAAAGATTTCCTTTCAATAAGCCCTGTTCATCTTTCTCTGTGACCTCCTTACCAGCTTCATCCACCAGTATAGGTTGTATCCCTGGCATTGGCAATGTGGCCCAACTAGGTTTCGCGGGTGTAATGCCTGCCATATTGGAGATCAGCACTCCTCCGGTTTCGGTTTGCCACCAGGTATCCACGATCGGGCATTTCTTTTTTCCTATATGTTCATCATACCAATGCCATGCTTCTTCATTGATTGGCTCGCCTACAGTGCCCAGCACCTGCAGCGATGAAAGATCTTTTCCTTTCAGTGGTTCCAGGCCAAACCCCATCAGGCTGCGAATAGCCGTTGGCGCTGTATACAGTATGTTGACCTTATATTTATCAATGATCTCCCAAAACCTGCCCGCATCGGGCCATGTAGGAATACCTTCAAACATAAGTGAAGTAGCGCCGGCACTCAGTGGGCCATATAATATGTAACTATGCCCGGTGATCCAGCCAATATCCGCTGTACAAAAATGTATCTGTCCTGGCTTGTACTGAAATACGTTTACGAAAGTATAATTGGTCCATACCATATATCCACCGCTGGTATGCACTACACCTTTCGGCTTGCCTGTAGACCCCGAGGTATACAAAATAAATAACGGATCTTCCGCATCCATTACTGCCGCTTCACCAAAATTATTCCCTTGCGGTACATCCAACCCTTCGGATACGATCCGCATTTCATCTTCCCACCACACATCTCTTCCTTTGATCATACTCACAGGTGTTCGGGTCCTGGTGTATACAATGACCTTTTTAACTACTTTATTTCCGATCAATGCGTCATCGATCACGCTTTTCAATGGTATATCTTTTGCTCCCCGGTACGCGCCATCGCAGGTCACGATAAATTCCGCTTTCGCATCTTCGAGCCTGTCCGCAATACTTTGTGCAGAGAAGCCTCCGAAAATAACACTATGCACAGCGCCGATCCGGGCACAGGCCAGCACTGCATAAGCAAGCTCAGGGATCATTCCCATATAAATACAAACACGGTCGCCTTTCTTCACACCGTTATTACGCAATACCTGCGCAAACTGGCAAACTCTTTTATGAAGACGTGTATAGGTAACCACCCTTGGTTTTTCCTCGGGATTATTGGATTCCCAGATAATGGCAGGTTTATCACCAAGCGTTTCCAGGTGCCGGTCCAGGCAATTCTCAGTGATATTCAGTTTACCACCGGCAAACCATTTTATTGAAGGTTCTTTGAAATTCCACTGCAATACTGAATCCCATTTTTTCCGCCATTGGAAATGGCTGGCAATCTCTCCCCAGAATTCTTCCGGTGAGTCAATACTTTTCTGATAGGCTTCCTTGTACTGTTCAAAGCTTTTAATCTGGTATGGATAAGACATGTGTAACCAATTGAAGGATAAAAATAAGAGAACAATTTGGAAATTGGTTGATTTGAAAATTTGAAAATGATCGGGTCTTATATGACAATCAGTTAAAAAGAAGTTCTTCCACGGATCACGCAATCATTTTCAAATCAAAAATTTTCAAATCAACCAATTTCCTAATTCTATTTCGTATTTTGATCGCATGAAGCAACCGAACGATTCAGAAAAAGGCATATGGAAAGTTATTTCAGCATCTTCTGTAGGTACCATGATCGAATGGTACGATTTCTACATATTTGGCATGCTTGCAAAAACGATCAGTACCCAGTTCTTCCCGGAAGGGAATAGTACGGCAGCCCTGTTGAGCACGCTCGCCATTTTTGCTGCTGGTTTTATTGTACGCCCGTTTGGCGCATTGGTATTCGGACGACTGGGTGATCTGATCGGTCGTAAGTATACATTTCTGCTTACACTTGTATTGATGGGTGGGTCCACGTTCCTGATCGGCCTGGTGCCAGGTTATAAATCAATTGGTATGGCAGCGCCGCTGCTTGTTCTTTTATTAAGATTATTGCAGGGCCTTGCCCTGGGCGGAGAATACGGAGGTGCGGCCACCTATGTAGCTGAGCATGCTCCTGTGCATAAACGCGGCTTCTATACCAGCTGGATACAAACTACCGCTACGCTCGGTCTTTTTGTAGCCCTGGGCGTTATTATGCTTGTTAAAATGAATATGGCCGACGATTCATTCAATGCCGAATGGGGCGGATGGCGTTATCCATTCTGGTTCTCCATATTGCTGGTCATTGTTTCTATTTATATCCGTTTGAAAATGCAGGAATCACCACTGTTTTCCAAACTAAAAGCAGAAGGCAAAACATCTACCAACCCTCTCAAGGAGAGTTTTCGTAATAAAGCCAATTTCAAAATGGTACTGCTCGCGCTGTTTGGTGCGGTAATGGGCCAGGGTGTGATCTGGTATACCGGCCAGTTTTATGCGCAGAGTTTCCTGGAGGCCAAATGTAATCTTGAATTTGAACAAAGCCGTACGATCATGTTGTGGGCAATCGCATTTGCCACCCCGTTCTTTCTATTGTTTGGCTGGCTGAGTGATAAGATAGGTAGAAAATGGATCATGATGGCCGGCTTATTACTGGGCATCCTTACCTACCGACCTATTTTTGGTGAGTTCCTGAAAGAAACAAATACGGTTACCTGGCAAAATGAAAAACAGCTTGTAGCAGGTGAAGCACATGTGAAAGAAACGCTTATTCCAGGTACAGATTCAAAGATCAGGGTAATCACGCTACCCTATACCGCTCCGGATGGCGCTGCGTATACTGCGGTGAAAACAGATACCATTTCCGCTGCACAGTCAGCTACAGGTGGATTTAAATCCCCCGACACGCAGGCTGAAGCAAAAAATATTATTTATAAAGACAAACATCTTTCCTCATCCGTTTACTGGAAGTTTATCGGACTGGTATTCCTGCTGATCCTGTATGTAACCATGGTCTATGGTCCTGTGGCAGCATTTCTTGTAGAGATCTTCCCAACCAAGATCCGTTATACATCCATGAGCCTGCCTTATCATATCGGCAACGGTGTATTCGGAGGCCTTGTGCCTTTCATTGGGTTATTATTGACCACTACCTATCCTTCCGACCCGTTGGTAGGATTATGGTACCCGATCTCCATAGCAGCTCTTTGTTTTATCATTGGCTGTATCTACCTGAATAATAAGATCGATAAAAATGTAAATGATTAATAAAAAATTACCTGTATGAATATTCTCAAACGTTATTTAGGCATCGCCTGGTTACTGGTAGCACCTGTTGTGATTTTCTTTCTGGTACAGGGCGCTATTACACATATTGATCCCGCAGGTAAGAAGGATATCAACAATCCTATTATCTGGATTATCATTATTACCATTTTCACCCCGATAGCGGTAGGATTAATGATATTTGGCTGGTATGCTTTTAAAGGAGAATATGATAAATTACCGGAGGACTCTGCCGGCCTGGATAAGGTATAAAAACCCTTTTACGTTTTAATATCAAGTACGCCGGATTGCAGCAATCAACAATCTTCTCAAAAAAAATGCATGCGTTCAAACGCATGCAGGGAATTATGCTGAATAAAATCAGTTAGCACGACTGGTAACACATATTTCTCATTAAAAGCTGCCTGTTCTGCATCAGCACTTTTCTTTAAGTGCTGATACAGCAGGAGGTTTTAAAGGGATTTAATTATTTGCAACCATTTCTTTTTCGGCGTGAACTGTCGCCTTATTATCTTTTTCAGAATAAACATGCACTGCATCTTCCATTCTGTATGCTTTTTTAAAATTGTGCAGCTCCACTGTTATGTTCTTGTCCTTGGAACTAAAGTTCAGGAAATCACGGATAAGCTCCAGCACATCATAGTCTATATACACCGTATTAGCGGCATCTATGATCACGTTGCTATTGGCAGGTAAATGTGCCAGCGTTTGTTTAATAGCCGCTTTATTAAGGAAAGATACTTCCTGCGCCAGGTTGATATAGATCGTCTCACCTTCCTTGTGCTTCGATTTCTTAAAGAAATACGCCATTTTCATATTGCCGCGCAGGATAAAGAAGATACTAACGGCCAGACCCACACCTACTCCTTTCAGCAGGTCAGTGAGCACTACAGCAACTACGGTAACGAGGAAAGGAATGAATTGGTGTTTGCCGGTATGCCACATGTGTTTGAACACCTTGGGACTTGCCAGTTTAAATCCTATCATGATCAGAATAGCTGCCAGGCAGGCCATTGGGATCTTATTGAGCAGACCCGGTATGATGAGCACGGCCAGCAGAAGAAAAACACCATGTAATATCGCAGATAATTTTGTTTTAGCACCGGCATTTACATTGGCTGATGTTCTTACAATAACTGATGTCATTGGCAATCCCCCGATGAGGCCTGATAACATGTTACCTATCCCCTGTGCTTTTAATTCGCCATTAGCGCTGGAATAGCGCTTCTGCGGGTCCATCTTATCACCAGCTTCCAGACATAGCAGTGTTTCTATACTTGCTACTATGGCGATAGTAAGTCCTACTATCCAGACTTTGGGATTTACAAATCCGGCAAGACTGGGTGTTGTGAACTGCCCGAAGAAATCATCAAATGAAGAAGGAATAGGGAGACTAACAAGGTGCGCTTCCGATATGGCCAGTTTTGAACCCGTAGACTTAAATACTTCGTTCATCAGTATACCAACTACTACTACAATAAGGGCACCGGGAACTGCTTTGATCTTTTTGAGGAAGGGCACTTTATTAAACGAAATAAGAATGGCCAGAGAAACAATAGTAACAACAATGGCGCCCAGGTGCGCATAGTTTACCGAATTGATCAGCTCTGTAAAAAAACCTGTTTCCGACCCTTTTTCCAGTGCAAAAAAATCGCCCTCATGTGCTTTATCATAACCAATAGCGTGCGGTATCTCTTTTTTAATAATAATGATACCAATGGCTACCAACATACCTTCTATAACGCTTGTTGGAAAATAGCTGGAAATACTTCCTGCTTTAACGAAACCAAGTATTAGTTGAATCAGCCCCGCTATCATCACCGCAGCCAGGAGAGATTGATATCCAATATCGGAAATTGCCACAAGTATAATAGCAATAAGCCCTGCTGCCGGTCCTGTTACACTTACATTAGATGTACTCAACGCGCCCACAACTATACCGCCGATCACTCCACAGATAATGCCCGCAAAGGGAGGTGCGCCACTGGCAACCGCAATGCCAAGGCAAAGGGGTAGCGCCACTAAAAACACTACCATCCCCGATAGCATGTCTGTCTTCAAAAACTTAGTACTTAGTTTCATTTATGCTTGATTTTTTGCTTGATTTATTAATGTCTTGCAGCACACTATTAAACGTTTGCTACCAACTGCTTTTCTATTTTGTGTTTTTTGGTCAGGTTCTTAAAGAAATCAACCACCCCGTTCTCAATATTATATACCCCACCTACAATACCTATTTGCCCACTCTCAAATAAACCTTTGACGATCTCACTACGTGTTAGGATTTCTTCCAGGCTATTCTCTACATTGGCATAGGCTACGCTATCCTTAAACAGGTAATCCTTTCCTTCGTGAAGCATTGCTTTGCTGATGGAAGGTTGTATTTTATTGACCAGGTCGGTGATATGACCATCTTTTACTCCCTGCTTCGCGCTTTTAATAGCTCCACACTCTGTATGTCCCAACACCATGAGTACTTTGGTACCTACATATTTTATTGCGTATTCAATACTGGCAACTATATCATTGTTTACAATATTACCGGCAATACGGATACTGAAAAGATCACCAAGCCCCTGGTCGAATATGAGTTCAGAAGAAGTGCGGGAGTCCATACAGCTTAGTATCACTGCAAATGGATATTGTCCCTCCCTGGTCTGGTTGATCAGTTCTAAATGATCATGATCGGTTTGAAGATTATTGATAAATCTTTTGTTGCCTTCGAGCAATAACTCATACCCTTCATAGGGAGTCATGTTTTGTAAATACTCTTTTGAATGCTTTCTCATCATTATAATAATTAGCTCCGTCATCGGGATTCGATGACAGAATAGTAATAAATAGAGGCTTCAGTAAGCCTGTTGATTTTTAACTGTTGTTTACGGGAGAATATAGATTAGGCCTGGTTGGGCGGAGGAACGAGTAATTCCCCATGAAATGCGTTATAAGTACCGTGCTCTTCGCATTTATAAGATTGCAAAATGACAGAAAAGAAACAATCTGTTACAGGATGATCGTGCAGGTATTCCTCAGATAAGGAAGATGTGCTCGGCGTTTTTTCCTCTGTTGTATTAGAGAAAGGTTTGGACGATTCTTCTTCGTTAGCGCCTGTATTTAATGACCTTGAATGTTCAGCAATTTTCTGCTGACTGGCATACACAAAAGGAACGCTGATCGTAAGCCATAGCAATGCCACCATCATAAAGACGGAAGAACTGGACTTAAAGAAGTTATATTTTTTGCTATTTCCTTTCATGAATGCTTTGCAAGATAATACTTTAGATTTTTCCAACCAAGCCATTTGACCTGTAGATAACCGCTAATGACCGTTAGTTTTAGTACTTTGCCTGCCCACTGGCGTTTTCACGGCAGGGGGATAAAAAAGCTTCACGGTTAATTAACACTTATTCTATTTATTATGACCAGGATATGACGGTCTGTCTTTGACCTTCCAACTAACTGAAATGCCAGTCCTGCCAGATAACCAATAACCAGCTTCAGGCTTAAATTGTTTACTATTTTACCTTTTTTTTATTGCGGCCCCCTGCATATTTAAGAAAGAGCTGCCTCATTTTTTCTTTACGTGAATTAAGGGGTATTTTTGAAGTACAAGGTAATGTTACATGAAATCATACGAGGTATTATTAAACGAAAACAAAAACTGGGCAAGTAAAAAACTGACCGAAGACCCGGATTTTTTTGACCGGCTGCTCCATGTGCAGACGCCCGAATTTTTATGGATCGGCTGCTGCGATAGCAGGGTTCCTCCCAATCAAATAACACAAACTGAACCTGGCGAGATCTTTATTCACCGGAATGTGGCCAACCTGGTCATCAATACCGACGTGAACCTGTTGAGTGCGCTGGATTACGCAGTGAATCACCTGAAAGTAAAACATGTGATCGTTTGCGGGCATTTTGGATGCGGAGGTGTAAAAGCGGCCATGAGTAACACAGATGCCAACCAGGTGCTGAATATGTGGTTGCGTCATATAAAAGACGTATACCGCTATCACCGGGAGGAATTGGATGCTATTACTGATGAAGATGCACGAACCAATCGCCTCGTTGAACTAAATGTGCAGGAACAGGTCTTTAACCTCGCTAAAACATCGATCATACAAAGAGCCTGGAAAAAAGAGCAGCGCCCCGACCTGCATGGCTGGGTATATGATCTGAAAGACGGTATTATCAACCCAGTATTTGAAATGATGGCGGGTACGCATATTGATCCGTTGTATGAGTTTGAAGGACTGTAGATAGGATACTACTGGATATTAGATAGTGAATCGTTGATACTGGATAGTTGATATTGATTCTGTTGGTAAAAAGCTGTTCGGATATAAGATCCCGTATTAACCATCCTGTATCCAGTTTCTTATCCGATATCCAGTATCCAATATCTGCTATCTGCATATTTCCAATAATCCGTAGGTTTGTACCATGTCCATCGAAGTAAAAAGCCTGCTCAAACAGTATGGCGAACAAAAAGCCGTACACAATATTTCTTTTAAAGTAGAAAAAGGAGAGATCGTCGGTTTCCTGGGACCGAATGGAGCGGGTAAGTCCACCACCATGAAGATCATTACGGGCTATATCGCTCCTACCGGCGGAGAAGCTTTTGTATGTGGCATCAATGTGGCCGAACAACCGCTGGAGACAAAAAAGAAGATCGGCTACCTGCCTGAACTCAATGCGCTTTATTATGACATGTATGTAAGAGAATACCTGGGATTTATTGCGGAAGTACATAATATAAGCAATAAGGAACAGGCTATCAGTGATGCCATCGCGACAGTCGGGCTTACAGCAGAAAGCAGGAAAAAGATCGGGCAATTGTCCAAAGGTTATAAACAACGGGTGGGTCTTGCCGCAGCATTGATCCACGATCCGGAAGTGCTGATACTGGATGAACCTACTTCGGGACTTGATCCCAACCAGATTATTGAGATACGGGACGTGATAAGGAAACAGGGAAAGGATAAAACAGTATTGTTCTCTTCGCATATTTTACAGGAAGTGGAAGCAATCTGCGACCGGGTCATTATTATCAATAAGGGCGTACTGGTGGTAGATGACCGCTTAGACAATCTCCGCAAAACATCCTCCGCGAATATTGTAAAGCTGAGCTTCAAAGAAGCTGTGAACAAAGAGACCATGCAGCAACTAGCAGCCGCCACCGCAATACAAAACACAGATGCACACAACTGGCAATTAACAACAGATAATCCCGACCTGCTGCGTAAACAGGTTTTCGAACTGGCTTTGCAGCATAATCTCAACATCGTTTCTTTGCAAAACGAAAATCAAAGCCTCGAAGAAGTATTCAGGACACTCACTTCAACTAAAGAATAACTATGGGAGCATGGGGTATTGGAAATTTTGAAAATGATGATGCGATGGACCTCGCTGGCACACTTCAAAAAGAGAATATCCCTAGCAGGCATCTTTTTGAAATCATCAGCAAAGTAGCGGGTATCGCAAATAAGGACGATGCTGATGAAGGCCCCGATGCATATGATTCATCCCGCTGCCTGGCTGCTATTGAATTGCTCGCTGCGGCAAAAAATCGTCCATCTTCAGATCTGCCGGAGAGTGCAATAGCCTGGTTGAAAAATAATGATCCGCTTGCGGAAATAAAAATCGGAGGCTTCCTGGGAATGGGTGCACGCAAAATAAGTATGCTGGCATTATGCCCGGCAGCAATCCGGCAAATAAAAAACAACAGTGAATTGAAAGAGCTTTGGGAAGAAAGTGATGAGTATACGAACTGGCTGGAGGTATTAAAAGATCTGGAAAAAAGAATAAGCTGAGGATTAAAAAATTAATCGAAATAAAACGAAACAAAATACAAGCGCTCTTGCAAATTCAATACGCGCTATTGGGTAGTTAACAAACAAAATATTTACCTTTAAAACCTAAAAACCAATTAATCGATCATGAGTTATATTTCCGAGATTTTTGCCAGACAGATATTAGACAGCCGCGGTAACCCAACTGTAGAAGTTGATGTAATAACAGACGAGGGAGCACTGGGCCGTGCCGCTGTGCCAAGTGGCGCCAGCACCGGTATACACGAAGCGGTTGAATTGCGTGACGGGGATAAGAAAAAATACCTGGGCAAAGGTGTATTGAAAGCGGTAAAGAATGTGAATACAATAATAGCCCCTGCATTATTAGGTTATGATGTAGCAGACCAGACCGGCGTGGATGAAGTAATGATAGAAATGGACGGCACGGAAAACAAAGGGAAACTGGGAGCCAACGCATTACTGGCAGTAAGTATGGCTGTAGCTAAAGCAGCTGCTGAAGAAGCCTCACTTCCTCTTTATCGCTATATCGGTGGCACGAATGCCAAGACATTACCTATTCCCATGATGAATATCCTGAATGGTGGCGCGCATGCGGATAATAAAATAGATTTCCAGGAATTCATGATCATGCCGGTGGGCGCACCTGATTTTAGCGAAGGTCTTCGCTGGGGTGTAGAGATCTTTCACGCGCTCAAGACCGTACTGAAGAAAAAAGGATTCAGTACCAATGTGGGCGATGAAGGTGGTTTTGCTCCCAATATCCAATCGAATGAAGAAGCGATCGATACCGTTATGGAAGCAATCAGGGTATCTGGCTATAAAGCGGGTTCACAGATCGTGATCGCCATGGATGCCGCCAATAGCGAACTCTGGGATTCAAAAAAGAAAAAATATGTATTTCATAAAAGCAGTGGTAAGGAATTAAGCAGCGACCAACTGGTTAAATTCTGGGAAAAATGGGTGAAGGAATATCCTATCGTATCTATAGAAGATGGTATGGCGGAAGATGACTGGGCTGGATGGAAGAACCTGACAGATACAGTAGGCAGCAAATGCCAGCTGGTGGGTGATGATCTTTTTGTAACGAATGTTACCAGGATCCAGCAGGGAATCGATACCGGTACTGCCAACGCGTTGCTGGTAAAAGTAAACCAGATCGGCACTATTACAGAAACCATTAATGCCGTAACACTGGCACAGCATAACGGGTACAATACGATCATGAGTCACCGTAGCGGAGAAACAGAAGATACCACGATAGCAGATCTTGCCGTGGCATTAAATTGCGGACAGATAAAAACAGGCTCGGCGAGCCGTACAGACCGGATCGCTAAATACAATCAGCTGATAAGGATTGAAGAGCAACTTGGAGCAAGCGCATTCTATCCAAAAGGAAAGATAAAATTTGGCAAATAGGAGTTTCTGAAATAATGTAACTTCAGGTTGTAAAAGTTACAGGGGTTTCAAAATTGATGATGCCCCTGTAACTTATAAATGGCTATCATAATCTGAGCATATGAAATTACTGACTCATCTTCCCGCATGGCTTAAAAGTAAATACCTGATCGCGACAGTTGTGTTTGCAGCGATCATGTTGTTTTTTGATAAGAATGATTTCTTTACAAAAATGAGCCGTGATAAGGAGTTGAGAAACCTGCAACAAAGCAAGGAATATTATACGCAGGAGATCAAAAAACTGGATGAGATCCGCAGTAACCTTAGCAATGACCCCCGCACCATTGAAAAATACTCAAGAGAGAAATACCTAATGAAAAGAGACAACGAAGACCTCTACATAATCGACGATAAATCAACGAATTAGGAATTAAATAGCTGGCCGGTACAATAAGGACTTTCTATTTTCGTTTATAAAGAGGACGTTACCAACTGAACTCAATTTCTGGACATTAATGGTTT
>CAZGSG010000111.1:0-17364 GCA_964528095.1 uncultured Terrimonas sp. | reverse complement strand
AGCACAAAAGAGGACGGCTATCACCAGCGGGCATGTTGCGGGTGGAAGAAAGGTTACCGGCATGGGGCAGGTAAAGGGGCGGAATCAATCCGGGGGAAAGGCTGATTCTTTGGAGGAGGGAGCGCGAATAACAGGCAATATGTTTTAGCGTTTATCACAAACAGATATCGATGGAAAAACCACCCGTGTCGAGGTCAAAAAAATAAGCACCGGCAATATGCAGGATAAAACAGTCAAATTATTCCCCAATCCAGCGAATGAAAAAATTACTGTTGAAATGCAGAATGATCTTAAAGGAAAGATCAGTATAACCATTTTAAACGCTTCGGGCAAAATAGTAAAACGTACCGAAATGTCGAAGCAGGCCAACTACCTGCAGCAGACAATTCTTCTGCATGATATTATTCCAGGATATTATGTACTTGAAATAAAAGCTGATAATTATTCCTGGTCATCTTCTTTTATAAAAAAGTAAGCGCATATATTAATAAAAAACCGGGAAGTATTGATCCCGGTTTTTTATTTCCTTTCACTCAGTGATTATAGATGAAAGTAGATAGAAGTTCCTATTCCTATAAGTATTACCCCCAGTATCATAATTATCAACGGCCAGATTATCGAACCTGTTTTCTCAAACACTTTTTTGTAGAAAAAACAGACTCCCGAAAAACAAAAAAGCACCCCTGTTCCGCATAGTATCCAGGCCATAGAATGAAAGGGTTTAATGTTGAAGAGCTAAGTTCAGTTGCTTATCCGATCCGTTTCGTTTGTTTATACCCATTCTTTATCAACCATTGTAATACTTTATCCCGCTGATCGCCCTGTACGATCATTTCCCCGTCTTTTACAGAGCCGCCTGTTCCGCAATGGGTCTTTAATTTTTTGCCCAGTTCCTGCAGGTCATCTTCTGTTCCAACAAACCCTGTTACCAGGGTCACACCCTTACCTGCGCGGTGTTTGGTATCCAGCCGGATCCTTAGTTTTTGTGATGCCGGAGCGATCGTTTCATGGATACTATCCTCCTGCTCAAATTTAAAATTGGGGTCTGTGCTATAAACAAATCCCCGCTCGTCCGGCTTATTTTTTTTACTCATGTTTAAAAAATTGGTTGGTCATTTCATTCCTCTTCGTCCTATTTACAGCAACACTGCTTTCAGGCTGAGATCAAGGCTCCTGGCCTGGTGGATCAATGCCCCGACGCTCACATAGTCAACACCTGTTTTTGCATATTCCTGTATATTATCCAGGTTAATGCCACCGCTTGCTTCTGTTTCAAAATCGCCATTGATGATCGCTACCGCCTCACCCACAAGTTGCGGCGCAAAGTTATCCAGCATGATCCGGAATACCTTTCCCTTTGCCATGGCCACCACTCTTTTCACTTCATCAATACTTCTTGTTTCCACTTCGATCTTTAACCCTGGTTTTTTTGTTTTTACATATTCAGCAGCTTTATCAATCGCTTTCTCCAGTCCACCGGCGTAGTCAATATGATTATCCTTCAACATGATCATATCAAATAATCCGAAGCGATGATTTACGCCGCCTCCTATACGCACTGCTTCTTTTTCCAGTAACCTGAAATTCGGAGTTGTTTTGCGCGTGTCAAGCAATTTAGTTTTATATCCCTGCAACTGATCTGTAAATTGTTTGGTAAGGGTGGCTATACCACTCATACGTTGCATACAGTTAAGTACAAGTCGCTCACATTGCAGAATAGTATGAATGCCTGCTTCTATCTCAAAAGCGATCTCATTGTACTTCATTTTATCACCATCCTTTTTAAAAGAAGTGAAGATGGCGCCGGGTTCTTTATAGTGAAATATCAATTGCGCTACCTTCACCCCGGCAAGTATGCCCTCCTGCTTTATTTTGAGAACAGCTTTTCCTTTTGCACCAGCGGGTATACAGGAAAGTGTTGAATGATCGCCATCACCGGTATCTTCCTGCAAGGCCTCATCTATGAGATGATGTAATTTTTCGTTGAAATTCATGGTAGCAAAAATAGAAAAGCCTTTCCGGTTATCAGAAAGGCTTTCAGCTTATTTTTAATGTTGTTTATCAGATAGACTGGAAACGTATTTCCTTTACCACTTCCTTGTTTCCTTTGGATTTCATAAATACATGCGCACGAAAATTACCTGATTTTGTTTGCAGGGTGCCAATACAGTAGTTACCTCCGGGTGCATCACCTTTATGTTTTAACTCAAATCCCTTTACGCTGTTATTGGTAAAAAAGTCTTTCAGGATCAATTGAGCCTGTGCTTTGCTATAGCTATCGCTTTTAACAGGCAGGCTCAACTCTACATTATCGTCAAAATATTTTGATAACTCGCCGGCATCACCGGAACGCAATGCCCCGATCACTCCATCAATCGAACTTTGTTGGGAAAAGGATGACAGCATCATTACCGAAACAAGCATAAGGGAAGTAAAAATCGCTTTCATAATATTGTTTTTCATAGGTGTTTAATCTAAAAATATGCCACAGTCTTCAAAAGAGTCCAGGATACTAAATTAACAAAAAGCGGCGTTTTTTAAAGCTTAAGACCATAAATACCTGATTCGTATGTAGTTTTACACCGCATTGTTCCTTATAAAGAATGAATATATACTTATAAAAAACATAAAATACCAAATGTCACATAAAAGAGCAATTCTGATCATCATGGACGGCTGGGGACTGGGAAAAGTTGCATCGGCTGACGCAATACAACATTCCCGCACTCCATTTACAAGTTCCCTGTACACCAAATACCCGAATACTACCCTGGTTACCTGCGGAGAAGCAGTAGGTCTGCCCGATGGACAAATGGGTAATTCAGAAGTAGGGCATCTCAATTTAGGAGCAGGACGTGTGGTATACCAGGAATTGCAACGTATCAATGTGGCCATCCGGGAAGGTGAGTTCGCTAAAAACGAACAGTTGTTGGCTTCAATCCGGTTTGCGAAATCTGCTAACAAGGCATTTCACCTGTTGGGTCTTGTGAGTAATGGTGGTGTTCATTCACATATCAATCATTTAAAAGCCATTATTGATGTTTGTTATAAAGAAGGATTGAAAGAGGTATTTATTCATGCTTTTACCGATGGCCGTGATTGTGATCCTAAAAGCGGGCTTGGATTCATCACAGAGTTACAGGCGCATCTCAACATGCGGGTAGGCCGTATCGCTACAGTTAGCGGCAGATATTATGCAATGGATCGTGATAAACGATGGGAAAGAATAAAACTGGCCTATGACGCGCTCGTGCATGGCATCGGAGATAAAGCAACAGATGCGATAGCAGCCGTTGAAAATTCTTATAAAAACAATATCACAGACGAGTTCATTAAACCGACCGTAATAATCAATGAAGGTCAACAACCACTTACAACGATCGGGGATGGAGATGTTGCGTTCTGCTTCAATTTCAGAACAGACCGCTGCCGGGAAATAACAGAAGTGCTGACCCAAACCGATTTCCCTGATTTTGGTATGCATAAGCTGTCATTGAACTATACAACCATGACCCAGTATGATCACAAATTCCAGCACGTGAATGTGATCTTTGAAAATGATGATCTTAAAAATACCATTGGCGAGATCCTGCAACAGAATGGACTGAAACAGATCCGTATAGCGGAAACAGAAAAATATCCCCATGTCAGTTTCTTTTTTAGTGGTGGCCGGGAAGTGCCTTTCGAAGGAGAAACAAGAATAATGGTTCCTTCCCCCAAAGTAGCTACTTATGATCTTCAGCCGGAAATGAGCGCATTTGAGCTCACGGATGCTTTATTGCCACATATCAACAACAGGGATGCTGATTTTATTTGTTTGAATTATGCGAATGCGGACATGGTCGGGCATACCGGTATCTGGAGCGCCGCTATCAAAGCGGTGGAAACCGTGGACCAATGTGTTGAAAAAGTAGTAACCGCCGCGTTGGCCAATGATTATGTAGTATTCCTTACGGCAGATCATGGCAATTCGGATTATATGATAAATGCTGACGGCTCTCCCAATACGGCGCATACATTGAACCTGGTGCCCTTATTCGTTATTGATAAAGAATGGAAAGGTGTTGTGAAACCTGGCAAACTTGGTGATATTGCCCCCACGATCCTTACCATGATGGGATTGCCCATTCCGCCACAGATGACCGGCAATGTATTGCTGGAAAAATAGTAACCACTAAAAAGAACTCCGATGATAAAAAAGATTTTTCTTTTCTTATTGCTGGCATTGATCGTTATCCAGTTCATACACCCTCCCAAAAACCAGGCAGCCGGTGCTCAGCCAAATTATATCGGCAGCCGCCATATAGTGCCTGAAAATGTAAGAACGATCCTCGAAAAAGCCTGTCTCGACTGTCACAGCAATAATACCCGGTATCCCTGGTATTCCCGCCTTCAGCCGGTTGACTGGTGGATGGATGATCATATCAGGGATGGGAAAAAAGAACTGAACCTGGATGAGTTTACGCATAAAAGCCTCCGTTATCAATACCATAAACTCGAAGAGATCGCAGAGCAGGTTCAGGAAAATAAAATGCCCCTGCAATCTTATACCTGGATGCACAAAGACGCAATACTCAGCACAGAAGAAAAAGCCGGCCTGGTGAAATGGGCTGATGCATTACGGGACAGTATGAAGGCTATTTATCCCCTGGATAGCCTCGAACGGAAAAAAAGACCGTAAAACCACTTGATTATACAACCAAATTTACTATCCCGTGCAGCATTTGTAAACAAAAATTGTCTAAATTACAGGCAACCAAACGGGATTTAATGACCGAAGAAGCCCTTTTAAAAGGTTGTTTGAATAATGATGCTACCGCGCAGCGGGAACTGTACAATAGGTATAGCTCTAAAATGCTAACCGTTTGTTACAGGTACGCTCATAACCGGGAAGATGCGGAGGATATGTTGCAGGAAGGTTTTATCAAGGTTTTTTTGCAAATACATACTTTCGAAAACCGGGGTGCATTTGAAGGATGGGTTAGGCGTATCATTGTTCATACCTGTATCAATATTCTTAAAAAGAATAAGAAGTTCAACGAAAGTGTGGACATCATCCATGCTACAGGTATTCAGGTGAGAGAGGATAGTGTGCCTGCTATTGTACAGGCAAAACAGGTTGTTGAGTGTATCCGTTTACTACCGATTGGTTACAGAACAGTGCTCAACCTGTACGCAGTTGAAGGATATAGTCACAGGGAAATAGCGATGATGCTGGATATTGAGGAAAGTACGAGCAGGAGTCAGTATACGAGAGCAAAAGCGATGCTGGAAGATATACTGATAAGAAAAAAGATCATGCAGAAACCAAAACAAGATATTGACTGGCTTGTAGCAGTCAACCAGCGATGACGTTGTACCCTAAATTATCAACTGGTTATGGAGAGTAATTTTAACAAGAGGGAGGAGTTTGAGCATTTCGTTCAACAGCATGCGGACCAATACAGGATGTTTCCGTCAGAAAAAGTATGGAAGAATGTTCACAATGCCTTACATACCCGCAGAAGATGGTACGGAGCCGGTCTTGCCGTATTATTATTAACCACCGTTACCGCCGTTACCTGGGTAATGATGAGTTATCCTGTTTCCAAAAAACACAATATTGTTTCAGCCCTTCATATAGAAAAAACACCGCAGCCTGCCAGCACAACTTCAGTAGAAGATCTTCAGCAGGTGATCTCTTTCGATCTGCCTAATAACCCGGAACATCCTGAACAAAAAAAGGAGAATAACAACCTGGCTACACCGGCAGATACAGAGACGACCACCCGCATGAATATTCCGGAAATGGCTATCGCGCATACATTGGCGGTTGCCGGTAAGGACCTTAAGATCATCGCTGATAAAAAACAATTTTTCCCTTCTTCGTCCTATATCGACAAGAATAAGTTCAACACGCCCGGGGCGCCTGTTTCACCTGTAAATGATTTATTGCTGGTAAATGAGTCAAAACAAAAGAGCCAGGTTACCCAGCCGCGCAATGCGCAGGAAGCGCCATTAACCATTGAAAGCGTAACAAACGAATTCCAAATAAAACGTAGCGGCAAAAAGCTCAGCTGGCAATTGTTTTTTTCACCAACTGTGAGCTATCGTAAGCTGAGTGAAAATAAATACTACCAGGATTTTGTTGCACCAGGCAGCTATCCGTTCTCTACTTCGCCAACAGAAACAGTCAATAACGCGGTTACCCACAAGCCTGATATGGGCCTGGAGATAGGTTTGACAGCAAGATACCCGGTATCAAAAACGATTAACTTCCGGACAGGCATCCAGTTCAATATACGGCGGTATGATATTAAAGCATTCGCATACAGGGGTGAGCTGGCCAATATCGACCTGACCGGTGCGGCTGGCACCACAACCGCATGGACTTACTACCGGACAAAGAATGGTTATAAAGCTGACTGGCTCAAGAATTTTTACCTGACTGTATCTGTACCGATAGGTGCTGAAGTAAAACTATTTGGCAATAAAAATACATCTGTTGGAATCGCAGGTACAGTACAACCTACTTATATTCTTAGCGACAGGGCTTATCTTATTTCTACAGATTATAAAAATTATGCGGAAGTGCCTTCACTCATCCGCCACGTAAATGTGAACACGAGTTTTGAAACCTTTATTAACTACAAAACAGGCAAAACACAATGGCAGGTCGGACCACAGGTTCGCTACCAGTTGCTTTCAAGCTTTCAAAATCAATACCCCGTTAGGGAAAACCTGTTCGACTTTGGCTTGAAGATCGGCGTTACGCTGAACAACCACTAGATCAAGGCTAATTGCTTCTATAAAAATCCCGGCTTCTTTGTCCGGGATTTTGCTTTTATTACGTTCCTGTTTTCTTTTCTATTAATTTTAATCTGCATTTTATAAACAGATCTACATCCAATGGATAAAAAAAATATACTTTTTTTCATGGCAGTGCCCCTGCTGCTTTTTAGTTGTAAAGAAAAAAAGAAAACCGGCCCGGGGAAGGACCAGAATTTTCCTGTGCTATCTTATATCAAAAGCCAGATTGCCGCTATTGACACCTCAATGTATGTGATATACAAAGTAACCGCGCTGGACACACTGGCAGGAGACACCGTATATATTCCAAGAGAACAGTTCAGAGAGGCCGCAAAGGATTTTCTCAGTATTCCCGATATCTCCAGCGCTGCATTTGACGGACATTATACAGAAGACAAAAAGTTTGACGAAACCCTTAATAAAGGGATGCTTATTTACACACCGGTAGATCCTATGAAGGAAGAGATACAGCGACAGGAAGTGCTGGTAAGCGCACAAGGCGATAAGGTCACCACCATTATCATCAACTGGGCAAAGAGTAACAAGGATAGTTCCGTGGAAAAAAATATGTTATGGCAAACAGATAAAAGTTTCCAGGTCACCACAAAAAAACAGCTACCCGGCAAACCGGAAACTATTTCTACTCTCCGGGTGTTATGGAACATGGATGGAGCTCAATGACACAGGAAGAATTTCAACATATTGCTAAAGGAATTCCCCAGGAACCAGGTATTTATAAATATTATAATGCGGGCAATGAATTATTGTATGTAGGCAAGGCAAAAAATATACGGAAACGTGTCAGCTCTTATTTTAATAAAACCTATACCAATTATAAAACGCATGAGCTTGTTCGTCGTATTCACCATATCGAGTTCACGATCGTAAATTCTGAACAGGATGCTTTCCTGCTTGAAAATTCGCTGATCAAACAATACCAGCCCTTATTCAATATCAATTTAAAGGATGATAAAAGTTATCCATTCATTGTCATAAAGAATGAGCCTTTTCCCAGGGTATTCCTGACCCGTCGCGTGATAGATGACGGATCCGATTATCTCGGGCCATTCACTTCTGTAAAAAGAGTAAGGGAGTTACTCGAGTTTACCAAACAGGCTATCCCCCTGCGTACCTGCACGCTGAACCTGACTGAAAAAAATATCCAGCAGAAAAAATTCAAGGTCTGCCTCGAATATCATCTGGGCAACTGCAAAGGCCCCTGTGAAGGATTACAGGACACTACTGAATACCACGAGAACCTTGTACAACTGAAAAACCTGCTCAAGGGTAATCTTTCCGCCGTTATCCGGCATTTTAAGGAAGACATGAAAACATATGCCGCTGAGCTGGCATTTGAGAAAGCGGAGCTTGCACGCAAGAAAATAGACTATCTCGAAAATTACCAGGCCAAATCAGTGATCGCCAATGTGCGGCTGGATGATGTGGATGTATTCTCCCTGTTAAAAGACAGGAACATCGCATTTATCAATTACCTGATGTTCCGCAATGGCACCATCGTTCAAACACAGACCACGAAGGCGGAGACCCACCTGGATGAAACGCCGGAAGAGATCCTGAGTTTTTCGATAGGACAACTGCGAACAACCTTTAATTCTGACGCAAAAGAGATCATCGTTCCCTTCCCGGTAGAGTACCCCGAGCCGGGTGTGGTGATCACCATCCCAAAAGGAGGCGACAAAAAAAAGCTGCTGGAGCTTTCGGAAAAGAATACCAATTATTTCATAGAAGAACTGAAAAATAAAGAGCGGCTCAAACTTTCAAAGAATACGGATAAAATAAAAGTGCTGGAGCAACTGGAAAAAGATCTGCAGTTACCTACTCTTCCACTCCACATTGAATGTTTTGACAACTCCAATTTCCAGGGAAGTTACCCGGTATCGGCAATGGTCTGTTTCAAGAACGGGGAGCCGAGTAAAAAAGACTATCGCCATTTTAATGTAAAGACCGTACAGGGGATCAATGATTTTGCTTCCATGAAAGAAGCCGTATACAGGCGTTATAAGCGCCTTCAGGAGGAAGATCAGCCATTTCCCCATCTTGTGATCATAGATGGCGGTAAAGGGCAGCTAAGCTCCGCTATTGAAGCCATACAGGAATTGAACCTGGAGGGAAGGACCACGCTCGTGGGTTTGGCCAAAAATGAAGAAGAGATCTTTTTTTCCGGTGATAAGGAATCGGTAAAACTGCCTTACAATAGTGAATCGCTGAAACTCATCAGGCGCATACGCGATGAGGTGCACCGGTTTGGTATTAGTTTTCACCGAAATAAAAGAAGTAAGGGTACTTTCAAAAATGAACTGGAAGATATACCAGGTATAGGCAAGGCCACAGCCGATCAGTTATTAAAAGAGTTTAGATCGGTGAACAACATACGGGAAAAAAGTATTGAAGAGCTCGCGGTACATATTGGAAAAGCGAAAGCAACAATGATACGCTCCTATTTCACTAAAGCCGGTGAAAGTTCTTCTTAGAATTCCTGTTAACTATTATCTGTTGAATTTATTTGCTGAAGTGTGATGATGATAGAGGACGATGAAGCGTGTGTTAAAAAAAAATGGGGCCAGGATAGAAATCCAGCCCCGTTTTTAAAATCCAATATCCTATGAAAAACCGAAACGAAAATACAACATTTATTCTATTTTCCTATAGGACTTTTACGATTTTTGAAACTTTTTTTAAAAAGTTTATCCTTAAGTATTTAAGCAAAAAAAAGCCCTTCTAAAGAAGGACTTTTTAATAAGTTTAATAAGATTATGTCGTAGAGTGAGTTTCCTTAATATGACCAGAGATCCTGTTCAAAGTTGAAGATCTTTTCTTTGATATTTTCTCCTTCAAGCAATGCAAGGATTGGATCCTTGATATATTGCCTGATAGTCCTGTTAGCAGAATTTTCCATCGTAGACTTGGTAATATAGCTGCTGAACATCCTGCTTTCAAGCAATTCTTCCCATGTCATCCGGCTATTACCCATGTTCTTAGGGTTATACACTTCATACTTGGTGAAGATCGGACGCATGTCAGGATAATAAACCCAGAACATTGGAATAGTACCTGGTCTCTCCTGTCCATTAGGGAAGTAAGATGTTTTCAGCGGAGCTATACCGAGTATACGGCAAAACATCCTGCTTGATTCCCTGTCAAATACCCATTCTTCTTTGATACGGATCTTCATTACACTCTTCGCATCAAAGCTTGCTCTTGTTACAACATAGCGTAATACTTTAGATGGATCATTCGGATCAGTTTGTGGAACAGTATCAGCAGTTCCAACGGTCATTTGCTGTATCTCCTGGGATGATATAGGCGTAGTGAAACGGTCATCCGAAAACGCCGTTACCTGTCCTGTATTCACCGCTTTCAGCAAAATATTGATGAACATCTGGCTTCCGTTATCACTTTCTGCTTCATAGCGGAAAGGCTGGTTCATTTTTTCACGAAGATCAAGCTCTCTCCATACTTTTTCAGCAAAAAGGGCATCATCGGCTCTCAGGTACTCATACGTCAGCGGAGTTCTTGAGTTCAGACTGCTTCTGTCAAATGCATTGTCATTACGCAATGATTTTCTGATAGTAGTATCTGATACACCTGCCGAATCAACAACGATAGGTATGTTACCATAAGGATTGTATCCTGATGGCTGTGCATTATTATTCGTTTGCTGCTGTGTCTGTGATTGCGGGTTATTCGCCGGAGGGGTCGTGGTCCTTCTCCTGTTTGTACGTTGGGCATTAGCATCCGCCATGCAGAGGGCAGCGAGTACTGCAACGAGACAACCTTTTACAACAATGCTTTTCATCACAATAAGTTTATTTAATATAATACGTTAGACCAGCCAGTTTCTGACTGCGACCGTCAGGACCTGTAGCCCGGATATTTTCAATTGATACTGTTCTTCCTCCAGAAAGTCCTTTGATCATATTCAATGCCTTAGGGCTCCAGAGATTACCTGTGCAGGGCGCTTCTTCAATATCCCCTTCGCTGTTATCAGCTACCAGTGTAAAGCTGGTAACATTGTATTTCAGGTTGAGCGGGAAATCTTTGATATAAGCACCTACACCAGCCTGTGCTTTGAACTGACCTGCAGTCATGTTTTCATTACTCAATACACCACCTACTGTAGCGATCGGCTGAGGAATGGTACGTACCCGGAACTGGGAGATACCAACCACTTTACCATCTACAGAAACGGATATCTTACAATCATCTGTTACAGAATTTACTTTAGCAACATAGTGACCGCCACCCATTTTCTGTAAAGTACCACCACCACCGGTGATGACCGCGTTGATCTTATCATCACCACCGCCACTGGCAGCTATCGATACTTTGTTATCATATCCAACATACAATACGTTCATTTCATCCAATGCGATAGACGCGTTGGCCATACCTACTGTATACTGAATGTCTTTTTTGATTGTTTGGGCGTTACCATCCTGGTCTGTATAAGTGATCACGACAGGCACCGTACGTGAACCAACACCACCCGGAGATAATTTTGCAGTAGCAGTACCTTCCGCGCCGATAGGATAGCTTTGACCGCCGATAGTAATTGTAGGAGTAGCAGCTTTACTGAATGCTCCCACACCAGCCGTGATTTCCAGTTCCTGTCCTGGCATCAGGTAATTTGAATTCTGCCCAACGATTGCAGCATAGGTATCGAAACGAACTTTCACTTCACCTACTTTATTATGGCAGAACTGAACAAGCCTGTTCTCAGAAGTCTTGATATCATTCTGAAACTTACTTAAGATCGTCAGGGCTGCTACGGTAGGTACCATGTGGAAATAAGCTCCTTCCCAGGTTTTACCAGCTTTGTTACGGCTTGCTGGTTTTTCGAGATTGATAGGAAGTGAGGTGGAGAAAGCTGAGTCGATAGCCGGATCAATTGCCAACACTTTCTTTTTGTAGTCTGCAAGCATGGCCAGCAGTTTGGGGCCTTCGCCTTTTTCTACCATGACACGTGTTGCGATATCCAGGTTTTCTTCTTTGAATTTTTGTTCAGGATTTTTTGGATCTCCGCCTGCTTCAACAAGGATCCTGTCCTTTAAACCCTGTATGTAAGTAAATACATCTTTACTTAACGCTTGTACATTTTGTGCTTTTGGAAGCCATTCTTTTGCCTTAGCAGCGCTGGCAGGCTCTTCCAGTTTTTGTTCCAGGGAAGCAAGAATCGTTTCTGTAGATTTATTTACAGTCGTATTAGTGTTCTCCAGGCTTTTATTGACCGTCTTAAAGGCATTCAATATCTCAGATGATACGTTCAGTGCTAACAGGGCTGTTAACACCAGGTACATCATATTGATCATTTTCTGCCGCGGCTCACGAGGTAAAGACATGAGGATGTTTGGTTTTTACTTTTAGTAATGGTGACTTTTCGAAAATCACGGGATATGGATTTTTATAAACGAACCATTTATTCCGTTAGCTTAGTTGCGACCCTGCATTGCGCTGAGCATATTACCATAAACATTGTTCAATTTGCCTAAGTTAGTTGCAAGCAAACCGATCTGGTCTTTGGCTTTTTGTGCATCTTCTACACTACCCTGCATAGCTTCAGAAGCCTGGGTAAGGTTGCTGTAGAATTTATTCATTGCTTTCAGGTGATTGTTAGTGTCCTGCAGTTCCAGTTCATAAATAGTGTTGAGGCTTGACAGGTTCTTTGTAAGAACAGTCACTTGCTCGTGGAACTGTTTTGTGCCGTCAGCAGCCTGGTTAAAATGCTGGATGCTGCTGGCCGCGCCAAGATATGCATCTTTCATAGTGCCTAAAGCTGTTGCGGCTTCGCGTGTCTTTGCTGTGTAATCACCTGTAGCGGCAACCACATCAGTAATGTCAGACATTTTATCTACTGTACCACCGAATTTTTTAAAGTTGTCACCCAGGCGACCAAGATTAGCCGGAGTAATATCCGCGTCACGCAGCATATCTTCCAGTTTATTCAGGGCCGGGTTTCCAGAACCGCCACCTGCAGTCAGGGAAAGAGGAGTTGGTTTGAAATTAGGATCAAGATCAGGGTGATGATTGATATCAGGGAAATAACGTTGCCAGTGTGGTTCTTCTGGTGGTGGAACCAAGAAGGCCATGATAAGGAATACTAAGGCTTCTGCGATCAAACCAACCATGATAGCTTCATCTGCTCCTTTCCAGTGAAGGATTTTCATCATCGCGGCGAAAATCACCACGGCAGCAAAAAAGCTGAATAGGAAATTGAGGACTACCTGACCTCTCTGGGATTTAAAAAATAACATAAAGGGTTCGTTTTTTAGGGATTATTAAATTTTAAAAGAAAAAGAAAACGGTATTATAAATTGAAAACGGAAATAATGTCTGAAAATTGTTTTCAAAAAAAAGAGGTCGCAGAGATGACCTCAATGATTATAGTTTATCCTCTGCGACCTTTTTGTGGAGGTGCTGGTAAATCAATTACACAGCGGAATCCAATATAAGATTTTGTAGAATCCTGGTATTCGTAAGTGCTTGTACCTGTTTGCAGGTAATAACCAACGTCCTTCCAGCTTCCGCCACGGATGATCTTACGTTTCATCAACGGAGTATCATCATCTTTGGCGTTCCAACGAACATCCGGGTTCATATCATGCTGAAAGTTATTACGTCCTTCATAATAGATAGAAGAAGTCCACTCTGCCACATTACCTGACATACAATACAGACCAAAATCATTAGGCCAGTATGCATCCGCACGTACTGTGTAGAAACCGCCATCTTCAGGATAGTTACCACGACCAGGTTTAAAGTTGGCCATCAAACATCCTTTCTTATTACGGAGATAATAGTTACCCCAGGGAAACATTGATTGTGAACGTCCGCCGCGGGCCGCATATTCCCACTGCGCTTCGGTAGGCAGGCGGAAATCAGATTCCTGTACTCTTTTCTTACCATCCAGCCACGCGTTCAGGAAATGGGTTCTCCACTCGCAAAAAGCAGTGGCCTGTTTCCAGTTTACACCAACTACAGGATAGTTATCGAAAGAAGGGTGAGAGAAATAACGTTTGGTCATTGGTTCATTATAGGAATACGTGAAATCACGGATCCAAACCAATGTATCAGGATAAATAGCGATGTCCTTTTTTTGAATGAACTTGGAGCGGGGCTTTCCTGCATTTTCTCTTGCAGCAGCTTCTTTCAGATCGAATGTTTCGGAATGATAGATAAGTTTGGAAACGTCGATCTCTTTTTTACCAAAGATCCTGTCTTCAGGAGAAAGGATCAGGTCCGTACCCGCGATCGCTTCAACTGTTTTTGGATCGTTCCATTTCATTGTTTTCATGGCAGCCCAATCCACATACTCATTACCATCTGCACCAGCTTTTACCTTACCCATTTTGCGGGCGGCAACGGAGTCACGCACCCAATACACAAACTGGCGATACTCGCTGTTGGTGATCTCGGTTGCATCCATCCAGAATCCACTGATTGATACGGAACGATTACGTGCACTAAACGCATAAGCAGGATCCTCATCACTGGGTCCCATGTGGAAAGTCCCCTGAGGAATGTAGACCATTCCCGGAGGTTTAGGCAAAGAATACCTGCTTCCAGCAGATATGCCGTGCACCTGGCCATCATTAGGCAGGGCGCCGCCTTTGTTCTTCTTTCCCAGGATTCCACAACTGGACAGCATCGAAATGCAGACAGCCGCGACAAGGGCATAATTGGGGTTTTTCATTTTCATACACTTAAAGGGTATTGGGCAAATATAATATTTTGGTTTATTCGTAAGCACAACGTTAAGATTTATTTTCGTTCGATCAAAGCGTATTTTCCTTCGTAAAGTTTCTAACGGTGCAGGACACCATTTTATTGCATCCTTACAAAATTAATTCCCCTTACTGCCACTGCTTATCAGCCCGATCAGCGCCTCCGCAGATTGAACGGGATTTTGACAGGAAAAGTGTCTGCATAAGTAGATAAATGTTGAATTTCCCGTTTGCTTTCCGGCCAGGAGCGGGAATTCATTTTTTGCCTTTCTTACAGCCATCAGTACCCGGTGAGGCAGGTAAAAACCCAATACCTGTCGTTGCAATTCCTCAAAATCGGGACCGATCACCGCTATCTCCTCTGTTCCCGCAACGATTTCCAGCAACAAACAATTCCAGATGCCGAATGAAGTCGGGTAACGGGTAATAGCCTGTCCCAGCGAACCGACCATGAGCAAGCTTCTTTCCCTCCACTCCGGTTTATCCAGCAAAACAGCTAATTGATACAAATTATAGGCCATCAGGGAATTCCCCGAAGGCACCGCCCCATCATATACTTCTTTTTTACGAACGATCACATCCTGCTGACCGGCTTTGGTAAAATAGAAAAACCCGGTTTCCGTTTCGCTGAACTGTTCCAGCACAAAAACGCAGATCTCCTTTGCCCTGTTCAGCCATCCGCTATCGGCCGTGATCTCCTGTAAATGCAGCAGGGCCTGAATAAGAGCGGCATAATCATCCAAAAATGCCGGGTATTTCGCCTGGTCGCTTTTCCAGGTATGATAGTATTCACCAGGCAGACCGGTACTGAATTTTTCGAGCAGGAACTTCATATTCTCAACAGCCAGTTCCCTGAATGCCCTCTCCCCCGTTGCCGCATATGCCTTACTGCAGGCCGTATTCATCATGGCATTCCAACCCAGCAGTATTTTATCATCCAGTAAAGGACGGATGCGTTGCGCGCGTTTTGCCAGCAATTGTTCATGCCCGCGTTTCAACAATCCCTTTAATTCGGGAACGCTCAATTTATTTTCGCTCGCCACTTCTTCAACTGATCTCAGCACCCGAAGAATATTCTTACCCTCCCAGTTTCCCTTTTCCCTGATATCGTAATAAGCACAGAACGCAGTTGCCTCTTCTCCTAACAATTGTTTTATTTCCTCCAGCTGCCATACATAGAATTTTCCTTCCTCCCCCTCGCTATCTGCATCCAGTGCGGCATAAAACCCCTTACCCGGATGCAGCATTTCTCTTTTTATAAAATCCATGGTCTCCATGATCACTTCTTTATACCGCTCCTTTTTTGTGAGCTGGTATGCTTCGCTTAACACAGACACCAGGAGCGCGTTGTCGTACAACATTTTTTCAAAATGCGGGGCCAGCCATTCCGCGTCTGTAGAATATCTCGCAAATCCGCCCCCAACCTGGTCATAAATTCCGCCTTCGATCATCTTATCAAGACTCAGTAATGCCTGTTTTAGTCCCGCCTCCGCCGCCGCTTTTTCTTCATCATTCAGTTCCTGCATCGACCCGGAAGCAAAATGATAGCGTAAAAGAAACTGGATGGTGAATGTCTGTGGAAACTTAGGCGCCTTTCCAAATCCTCCCCATTCCATATCCGCGTTCTTCAATGCACTTATCGCCGCCTCCGCTGTTTTTTTCTGCTCAAAAACAGTGTCGGCCTGTTTTTGCATACCGAATGAATTGGCATTCACCAGGTGCTCAGTCAGGTTTTCGGCCTGTGCGTCGATCTCTTCCCTTTTTTCAGCAAATGCCTGTTTTACACCGAGCAATACTTCGGTCCAGGACGACCTGTTAAATGCCCGGACAGGTGGAAAATAAGTGCCGCCGTAAAATGGTTTTCCTTCCGGTGTAAGAAATACATTGAGCGGCCAGCCCCCGCTTCCGCTCATCGCCTGCACCGCATCCATGTAAATATGATCGAGGTCGGGTCTTTCTTCCCTGTCTATTTTGATATTGATAAAATTCGCATTCATGATGGCGGCCGTGTCTTCGTTCTCAAAACTCTCTTTTTCCATCACATGACACCAGTGACAGGCTGCATAACCGATACTCACCAGGATGGGTTTGTTTTCATTACGGGCTCTTGTGAGCGCTTCTTCTCCCCAGGCATACCAGTCAACCGGGTTATGGGCATGTTGCAGCAGGTAAGGACTTGTTTCCGCGATTAATTTGTTGGTATGTGTATGCATTGACCGAAGTTAGGCAATGAGATGGGATGTGTGTTGTCTGCATAGCACAGGATTCAAAACGTATTAGCAGGCAATAAGAACTGTTGCAAAAGCGATCTATGCTTATAAATCAGGTGCGTCCGCATTTTAGTTGTCAGCTGGAGACGCCAGCCGGACTATGAACAAAAATTGTCAACCGCATACCGTAATCCTTTTCGCTTTTGTCAACCTATTTTAGTATAAGACAGCTGAAAATTGAAAGTGCCCCCCCTTCGTACCTGCTTCATACCTGGCTCATGACTTGTTCGGGACTTGTTCGCTTCTGCCAGGGTGTTTGCGCACAATTCCCGAGCAATTCCCGAACAAGTCCCGAACAAGTCCAAACGCAGGTATCAACCGTGTATGAAATGTCATAATGAAAGCTGATCCACTTTAAAGTCACAATGGGTAGAGATGCAATGTATTGCGGTTTTATTTGTGTTCGCTGGCAGTATTTTCGAAGAGAACAATTTTACGTGCGGCAGCAACAACTGATCTGAAGAATCTCTAAGTTTGTTTTAACACGGAGCCGGCCTTCGCTAAAGCTTACGCTTGCGCCAAAGCTTCAGCGTAGGCGCTACGCTTGCGACAAAGCTTCAGCG
>CAZGSG010000110.1:0-17475 GCA_964528095.1 uncultured Terrimonas sp. | reverse complement strand
CTTCCGCTAATATTTCGGTAGTTGTAAATGCGTCACCCACCCAATTACCTGTTGCCAACGCGGGTGCTGATATCACACTCGCACTGCCAATAAACAGTACCGTGTTGAACGCGTCATCATCTTCGGATCCGGATGGTACCATCGTAACCTATGCGTGGACCCGTGTAAGTGGACCAACCGCATTCAGTATTGCTAATCCTGGCTCAGCAGTCACTGCGTTGACAGGCCTGGTGCAGGGTGTGTATGTATTCCGTGTAACGGTGACTGATAACCGTGGTGGTACAGCTACCGACAATATTACGGTAACGGTAAATGCAGCTGCAAATCAGCCACCGGTTGCCAATGCGGGAGCAGATATTATTCTTACTTTACCGGCGAACTCAACAACATTGAATGGTTCGGCTTCTACTGATGCCGATGGCACTATCACAAGTTATGCCTGGAGCCGTATCAGTGGTCCTACCACCTTTACAATAGCAAATGCCAATGTCGCATCTACCGGCGTTAGCGGCCTGGTGCAGGGAACGTATATATTCCGCCTGACAGTTACAGATAATAATGGCGCTTCTTCAACAGCTAATGTGGCTGTTATTGTAAACGCGCCCGGTAATCAACCACCGGTAGCTAATGCAGGAGCTGATATTACTTTAACATTGCCTGTTAATAGTACGAGTCTGAATGGTTCAGCCTCTTCCGATCCGGATGGCACGATTGCTTCCTATTCATGGAATAAGGTAAGCGGCCCCACTGCATATACTATTGTTAATGCCAACGTGGCGGTAACCGGGTTAAACGGACTGGTGGAAGGAACCTATGTGTTCCGTCTTACAGTAACAGATAATCTGGGAGCTACAGCCACCAATACAATGACTGTAATAGTGAACGCGGCAGCGAACCGACCTCCGATAGCGGATGCCGGCCCGGATATTACACTAACACTACCTGCTAACAGTACATCATTATCGGGCAGTCTTTCGAGTGACCCTGATGGAACGATCCTCGGTTATAGCTGGAGTAAAATAAGCGGCCCTGCGAGCTTTAATTTAGGAAACTCGCATGTTATGACCACAACGCTTACTGATCTTGTACAGGGTGCATATGTGTTCAGGTTAACAGTGACGGATAACAACGGAGCTACTGCTTTTGATGACATAACGGTAACGGTAGAGCCTGATCCGAATAAATCGCCTGTTGCCAATGCGGGAGCAGATATTACGATCACACTGCCTGTCAACAGCACAACGCTTATCGGCTCATCTTCCTATGATGTGGATGGTATCGTTGCGAGTTATGCATGGAGTAAAGTGAGTGGCCCCGCGGCATTCACCATGACCAATGGTAATACAGCGATTGCTTCACTCAGCGGACTGGTGCAGGGTATCTATATATTCAGCCTGACGGTGACGGATAACAGAGGAGCAACATCAACAGACAATGTAACAGTAACGGTAAATGCGCCCATTGCTGCCAATAAACCTCCTGTTGCCAAAGCCGGACCAGATCATTCTGTGACATTGAACTCGAATATGATCAGCCTGGATGGATCTGCTTCCTATGATCCGGATGGAACAATTGTGGATTACAAATGGCAGCAATTGAATGGTCCGCAGAACACGCAATTGATTACCGCTACGACCATGCTGAAAACGATCACTGGTATTGTGCCGGGAACTTATGTATTCAAACTTACGGTGACCGATAACAATAACGCGGTTGGATCTGATACTGTCACTATTACGGTAGTAGATAATTTCAGGCATGAGAGGAATGCGTCGCTTTATCCCAATCCGACCCGTGATATGATCAATATTCGCCTGGAAAATGAATCGGCAGCCCATTATTCGATACGGGTTTACGATATCAATGGAAGGGTTGTATTGCCTGAGCTCGTGTTTGATAAACCGGTTGGCGCATACACCAAGAGCATCAATGTGACCTCACTGAGCGCGGGAGCATATGTTGCAGAAATCAATATTGCAGGAGGAAAGAAGATCCCAATGAAATTTATCAAACAATAAATAAAAATCTTTTTATTACAACGTCACCGGCCTGTACCGGTGACGTTTTTGTTTTATGACCACCAGGCTTGCTCTTGCCCCAGGGAGGGCCACTCATATAATATGGCTAAAATTTTTGAAGGTCGTAAATTTTATATATCTTGTTCGGGTTAACTAATCCTATTCAATTTCGCCTCAGGTACCATCATCATTTTCAACACAATATGCTTTTTAATTCCTTAGAGTTTGCACTATTCTTGCCGATAGTTTTTATCCTCTATTGGTTTGTTACGAATAAGAACCTGAAGCTCCAGAATATACTATTACTCTTTGCGAGTTACTTTTTTTATGCCTGTTGGGATTACAGGTTTCTTTTCCTGCTGATCTTTTCCACGCTGCTTGATTATTTTACCGGTATTAAAATGGCAGAATCGTCTAATAAGGCGACAAAGAAATTCTGGTTCTGGCTAAGCGTTGGTATCAATCTTGGTTTTCTGGGCATTTTTAAATACTATAATTTCTTTGCTGGTTCCTTTGCTGAATTCCTTTCCATGTTTGGGTTTAAAGCAGATTTCTGGACACTCAAGGTGATTTTGCCTGTGGGGATCTCTTTTTATACATTTCATGGCCTGTCTTATGTGATTGATATCTACAAAGACCGGATAAAACCGGAAAAGGATTTTATAGCCTATTCTGTCTTCGTTAGTTTTTTCCCGCTGCTCGTGGCAGGCCCCATAGAAAGGGCTACGCATCTTCTGCCACAGATAAAAAAGAAAAGAGAGTTTGATTATACAAAAGCCATCGATGGCCTGCGGCAGATTCTCTGGGGTCTTTTTAAAAAGATTGTTATAGCTGATAACTGCGCGGAATATGCGAATATGATCTTTAATCACTCGGCTGACTATTCCGGTAGTACGCTTGTGCTGGGGGCTGTGTTTTTTGCATTCCAGATATATTGCGACTTTTCAGGTTATTCAGACATCGCGCTTGGCGCATCCAGGTTACTGGGTATCGAACTATTAAGAAATTTCGCATTCCCCTATTTTTCCAGGGATATTGCTGAGTTTTGGCGACGCTGGCATATCTCGCTTTCTACCTGGTTTCGCGATTACCTGTATATACCGCTTGGGGGGAGTAAAGGAGGAACATGGATGAAAGTGCGCAATACCTTTATCATATTCCTGGTAAGCGGATTCTGGCATGGTGCCAACTGGACCTTTATTATATGGGGAGCGCTGAATGCTATCTATTTCTTGCCACTATTGCTATCAAACCGCAACAGGACCAATATAGAGATAGCTGCTAAAGGAAAGTTCTGGCCCAGCGGAAAAGAAGTGATTAATATCCTGCTGACATTTGCCCTGACCACGTTTGCCTGGATCTTCTTCCGTGCGGAAAGTGTTCATCATGCAATCAGTTATATAGGAGAAATATTTTCTCCCTCGCTTTTTTCAGTACCGGAGATAGCAGCCCGGAGGATCTACCTGCTTATCGCTTTTTTCCTGGTAGTAGAGTGGGCGGGGAGAGAGAATCAATATGCGCTGGCCACTTTCGGTGTGCGCTGGCCTAAACCATTGCGTTGGGCATTCTATTATGTGCTTGTATTCGCAATCTTCTATTTCGGAGGTTCAAAACAACAATTTATCTACTTTCAGTTTTAAGCATGAAAAAGTTTCTGAAGTATATACTCATTTTTCTTTTACCCGTACTGATCGCAGGTATAGCAGCAGAATACCTGGTGCGAAAAATACCGAATGAATATACCTTTAAGAAAAATTATCTTGATACGCATGCCGACAGTATACAGGCCATTATACTTGGAAGTTCTCATGCTTATTTCGGGATCAACCCCGCTTATCTGAGTGTACCTGCGTTTAATGCCAGCCAGCCTTCGCAGTCACTTGATTATGACTATGAAATTATCCGGAAATACCAGGATAAGCTGACGAACCTGAAGTATATCATCATTCCCATCTCGTATAATTCATTTTACAGCCGGCTCAATACACATATCGAATCATGGAGAGTCAAAAACTACATGATTTATTGCGATATACATACTTCTCATAAAGTGAAGGATAATAGTGAGATCCTCGGTGGTAAATTCGAATTCAACCTTGATAAACTTGTGCATTACTATATTTTAAAAGATCATAAGATCAATTGTTCGGCGCTTGGTTGGGGAATGGATTATAATTCGTCACATAACCACGACCTGGAAAAAACAGGAATAGCAGCGGCAACCAGGCAGCATGTTGCACCCGAAGACAGGGAGAATTTTGAGGGCAACAGGAAAATGCTTGAGTCGATCATTGCCATCGCGAAACAAAAAGGGGCTACGGTGGTTTTATATACTTCGCCCGGTTATAAGACGTATACTTCAAGCCTGCATAAGGATCAACTTGCGCTGACCGAGAAGACGGCCGGGGAACTGGCTGCATCCAACAACAATGTTCGTTATTTTAATATGCTTACCGATAGTTCATTTGCAAAAGCGGACTTTTATGACGGGGATCATTTTAACGAGATTGGCGCGGAAAAATTCAGTAGAAAGATGGATAGCCTGTTGACCACGCTGAAAAAACAGTAAAAGACCGGCAAGTTTATCAGGGAACTCGTAAAATCTGTCAGGATTTTATATTTTAGCAGGATAAATAACTTATTTCAAGGAATTATATGAAAGTACTAGTAATCGGAGGAGGTCTATTTGGAAGTTCCATGGCTGCAATCCTGGGAGGAAAACAATTTCAGGTTGATCTTGTGGAAGCGGAAGATGATATCATGAAAATGGCCTCCCGTGTGAACCACAACCGTATTCACCTGGGCTACCACTACCTGCGCAGTATCGGCACGGCAGAACAGAGTATTGAGGGGCTTTTATCGTTCTTATTTCATTTTGGAGATGCGGTAGTATACCAGTTCCCGAATTATTACGCGATAGCAAAAGAAGGAAGCAAAACAACGCCTGAGGAGTTTCTTGCTTTCTGTGAGAATGTGGGCATTGGTTATGAAGAAGAATTTCCTACTGAAGGATTTCTGAACCCCGATGCAATAGAAGCCTGTTTCCGGGTACCGGAACCGGTTTGGGATTATACAACATTAAAAAAGACGCTGAAGGCTAAATTACACAGCCCTTATATCAACGTTTTTTACAAAACCAAATGTCTTGGTCTGAAAACCCTGACAGACGGCACTTTTGAAGCCAAACTGAATATTGGTACAAAAGGATATGATGTAGTGATCAATTGTACTTATGCCAATATCAACCAGATAAATACCTATCTCGATATTCCTTCCCGCAGGTTACTTTATGAAGATGTTGTCATACCTGTTTTTAAATATCCTTCGATGCCCTTTGGCCTGACTGTTATGGACGGACCTTTCTGCTCGGTAATGCCAAGAGGAATGAAGAAGAATGAATTCCTGCTTTATCATGTAAAAGAGTCACTGATGAACACAAAAGTGGCCCTGGATAAACCGAAGTTCATGCAGGAAGAATTATCCGGTGATGACCTGAGAGCGCCGGGAGGGATTTACGACAAATCCTCTCACTATATGCCGTTTCTCAAGAATGTGGAACAGGCTGGGTATAACAGGACCATCAGGACGGTATATGAAAATGATGATGATGCCCGTCTCACGGAACTCTTTACATACGATGGTATAAAAAATTACTATACGATCCTGTCCGGTAAAGTGACCACCTGCATACAGGTAGCACTGGAAGTAAAACAGCTGTTGCAGGGAAGGAACCTGAAGAAAAGATTTAAATTGTCTGTATAAAGTGATCGAATGAAAAAATCACTGCTTCTATTTGGCGCCAATAGCTATATCGGAAAAAAATTCCAGGAGAGCTATGCGGAGCAGTATACGATCCACCCTGTTTACCGTACAGGCAGTACCGCGCAACTGACAATTGATTTTACCGACGAGAGCACCATTGACGCGTTCTGTAAAAAAATAGATTTTTCTGTCGACGCGATCATATTCCTGCAGGGGATCAATCCTTCCAAAGGGTTTAATGATATTACCAGCGAGCATTTTTTGAACATGATGAAGGTAAACCTGGTGGCCCCCACATTATTGGTCAGGGGATTGCAGGGGCAGCTCAGCGACAATTGTTCAGTCCTGTTTTTCTCTTCTGTATCCAAGAGAAAAGGCAGTTATGATCCTTCCTACGCTTCCGCTAAGGCGGGATTATTTGGTCTTATGCAAAGCCTGGCCAATGCCAATGCACGGCTTCGGTTCAATATTATTTCCCTGGGTCTTGTCGAAAACTCTCCTGTATATAACCAGATGACGGATGATTTCCGCGCCAAACATGCAGGCCGTATGCGAAATGGCCAGTTCGTAAAAGCTGAAAATGTCTGCTCCGTAATCGACACGCTCATCAATAACGAGAGTATCAACCGGGCAGACATTGAAGTAGATAACGGGTATGTGTGATAAATTATATCAGTACCCGATTCATAAAACTATATTCAGATCTTTTGACCTATCCTGTTTGCCTCATCAATGGGGTCGAATCTGAAATTGGCAATAGCCGACAGTAATTTATCATTCTTCAGATTATCCTCTGGATAATCCTCATAGATGATCCGGAAGTTTTTCCTTGATTTAATGAATTCCGCGGCGCCATTGATCACCTCTTCTTCCATGCTTTCCACATCCAGCTTCATAATGATCCGGTCTGTGTCGGAGATATTAAAACGTTTGGAAAGATTATCGATCGTTTCTATCTGCACATTAGGTTCCTTGGTAGAACCTCTTTCTATATGACTGGAACTGGTTACCGATTTAAGGATTTCGAAATACACCATCTCGATTTTATCACCCACCCCGCAACGGAAGGTCTGGATCTTATCCTGCAGGTCGTTTAAGGCGATATTACGTGTCATGGCATCGAAGTTTACAGGTTCTATCGCAATGCAACGCTTGCCCAGTTTCGCCAGCCAGATATCGTATTCACCCATGCAGGCGCCCGCATCGATAAAGACATCAAATGTGTCGATATTTTTGAGGAGATAGTCCTTTATCGATTTCTCGTACGCGTAGTTGATAAATTGAAAATCGGTCGTATTGCCCCTGATATGGAACTTGCCCATTCCCGACTTGGTCTCATAGTCCTTCTTCGGTAATTTATGCGATGACACATATCTTACAGAAGCGGCGATCGATTTAAAATCGCCATATTTAAGGTATTCCTTTAGGTAGGTCAGGTACAAGGAATATTTACTTGTATTTTTTAGACTGGGCTTGTAAACGTACGGCTGCTGATCCATTATTTTCAAATTATAAGTGTAATAATAATAGTTTAAAATTAAAGCTCAAAATCTCAGGCTCCGGTACCCTCTCTAAAAGGTTTGTAATGGGCCTGCGTGGCAAGGGCCAGCATGGGTTTGTCTCCCGACGTATCTCCATAGCAGAAGATGTTTTCATAATCCCCCAGGTTAAACATTTCTTTGATCCTTTTCACTTTTTCTTCCCCATGGCAATTTGCTCCCTGTAATTTGCCTGTAATCAATCCGTTTTTTTCTTCCAGCACACTGGAGATCAGCCGAAGGTTATTCTTTTCACACCAATACTGTATCCACTGTCTTGCCGATGCGGAAACGATGATGATCTCCACACCATTTTTTTTATGGGTTTCAAAGGTTTCAAGAGCACCCGGCCTGATCAGCGCAGGGATGATCTTTTCATTAAAAAGCCGGCTCATTTTTTCAAAATCAGCTACCGGCATATTCTTAAAAAAATAAGCAAGCATTTTCTCCTTGGCGGCTGTATTAGAGATCAGTTTAAGCTTCATCGCAACCATATAAGGCGACAAGGCAAGAAACCCTGCAAAAAAAGCGGCTTTGCCCTTGTGAAACCTGATCAGCTCCAGCATGGTATCCTTTGTTGTGATCGTACCATCAAAATCAAAAAACGCGATTCCCTTTTTCAAAGTTTTTTCTTTTTAAAGATCGATTCAGGAATCAGTTTAATGATCAGCATGATCCAGCGCCAGAACCATTTGATATAAATGATGTTCTTTTTTTTGCTTACAGCCTTGAATACAGCTTCACCAACATTACCAGGAGTGTCAGTAAGCATTTTTGGTAAATTAAGTTCGGCCGTCATTTTTGTATACACAAAGCCGGGAAGTATTGTCACCACATGCACGCCGGCAGGATATAACTTATTCCGAAGACCTGATAAGTAAGCGGTGAAACCAGCTTTGGCACTGCCGTAAATAAAATTGCTCTGACGTCCCCTGATACCAGCCACAGAGCTAATGCCCGCGATGGTGCCTGATTTTCTTATCGTATAGTCTTCTGCAATAATATTGAGTATGGATACAGCGCCTGTATAATTGGTAGTAATCGTCTTTTCTGCAAGCTGCCAGTCTGTTAGCGCCTTGTCATTATCATCCATATAACCAAACACACATACCGTTACATCAGGTTTGACAGGAAGGGTAGTGTAAAAGGTCTTATGTGATTTAAAATCCATAGCATCAAATGCATGAACCGAAACGGAGACAGGGTAGCGTATACCAAGATCGGAAGCCGTGGGTTTTAGCTGCTCGGTATTACGTCCGGCCAGTTGGATAGAATAACCCTGTGAGGCAAATTTTTCAGCGATGGCTACACCCATGTCTGAAGTAGCGCCTAAAATAAGAACTGATGACATGAGCGATAATTATGAGGTAATTTTTAAACGATCGGATTGTATGGACCGGAATTTAAAATCCGGGTTGTACTTTTTCACCGTACTGATAAACTCGGGGAAATAGGGATATCCTTTTTCCAGGATGGCTGTTTTCATTCTGGCGTCTTTCGACATGTACAGGCGACCCTTGTATTTTAATACGATCTCGTCCAGTTCATCAAGAAACTCGAAGAGTCCTTTTCTTACAGGGAAATCAAGAGCCAGGGTATATCCTTCCATTGGGAAAGAGATCATATCATCCTGTTTGCCGAATACTTTTAATACTGCAAGAAAAGATCCCAGTCCTTTACTGCTGATCCGTTGTAGTATTTCAATAAGTCCCTGTTTGCTCTCAAGAGGCAATACGAACTGGTATTGAACAAATCCTTTTTTCCCATAACCGCGGTTCCAGTGATGTATGGCATCAAGCGGGTAAAAGAAAGGCTCGTAAGGAACGATATTATTGATCTCTCGCTTAAAATTCTTTCCGTAATACAGGAAGTTAAAGACCTTTACCGTGAAGCTGTTCAGCACCCATGATGGCAGGTTGAAGGGAAAGGTCAGTTGTAATTTTTTTGGTAAGACCAGTGGATCTTTTTTTTGTTTTTCGCTCAGTTCATTCAGCGTGGCGTGCTCACCGACCATAAGAATACTTCTGCCAAAGTTTTTACCCTTTGTCAAACAGTCGATCCATGCCATGGAATACGTATAATCCTTGTATTGTTCAAAAAAGGAAATAACCTCTTCCAGGTTTTTAGCCTTTAACTGTTTTTGGCGAATATATTTTGTCTCGATCTTTTTGAGATCAAACTTTACACGGGTGACGAGACCGGTAAGTCCCATGCCTCCGCAAGTAGCCCAAAAAAGGTCGCTATGCGTGTTGGCAGAGCAGGTGAGGATATTGCCATCTGGTAGCAATACATCCATTTCCGCGATATGATTGGAAAAGGACCCGTCTGTATGGTGATTCTTACCATGTACATCACTGGCCACGGCGCCACCTACTGTAATGAATTTGGTACCTGGTGTTACCGGCAGAAACCAGCCTTTGGGCACGATCACTTCCAGGATCTTATCAAGCGTAAGGCCTGCCTGGCATTCAAAATACCCTTTGTCCGTATCAAAGGAAAGGATCTTATTATATTTCAGTGTAGAGATCGTAGCGTTTGCAAGTGAAGCATCACCATAACACCGGCCATTCCCGCGGGGAATAAACCCATTATTAAGTGCTACATATTGTTTTGCTTCTTCGGTATAAGAGAATGTTTTCTCGTCGCTTTCAATAGCCGGGTAATTGCCCCAATTGGCGATTTCTTTCTTCATCATTTAAATAGGGTTAAATCCTTCATATAAAGTATAATATAAAAACTGGCGATCCAGAGTAGAATACAGATCTGAATGAATCGGTCTTTATAAAGGATTTTGGTAGGAGAACCCGACTGGGCCTGTACGAAGATGATCTGCATATAACGCATGATCCCCGCAAGTATAAAAATACAGGTATAATAAAGACGGTGAGTGCCATACTGGGCCATGATCTCATCCGACATCGTATACATAAAATAGGCGACTACAACAACAGAACAGATCAGCGCGATAAGTATATTCAGGAATTCCAGGTTATATCCTTTTACAGATTTTCGCATGTCTGTTCCCGAACTTAATTTCAACAATACATCATCTCTTCTTTTGCCAACGGCCATAAAAAGAGCCAGCAAAAAGACCATGATGTTCAGCCATTCAGAAAGTACGGTGAAGCTAAGCACCGAACCACCTTTTACCCGCAGCACAAAACCTGCCGATACGATCATGATGTCCAGGATCGGAATGGTCTTCAAACCAAAACTATAGCCCAGGTTCAGCACAAAATAGATCGCAATGACGAAGAAGAACTTATCGCGCAGAAAAAAAGCCAGGGTGAAGCCGGAGATGAGTAAAATCGCTAATACGACAAGGGCCAGGGGTTTGGAAACAGCACCTGACGCTAACGGCCGTTTGGATTTTTCCGGGTGTTTTTTATCATCTTCGATGTCGCGGTAGTCATTAATAATATAAATAGAACTGGCAATGAGGCAAAAGCAAAGAAATCCGGGAAGGACTGCCAGAACCTTTTCTGTATTAAAGATTTCAGAAGCAAAGAAAATGGGTATAAAAAGGAAACAGTTTTTTGCCCAATCTTTAATGCGGAGAAGTCGTATAAGGTTCAATTAGCGTGATTTATAAACACCAAAAGTAATATACAATCTTTACAAGTACAAGCAGTGTGTATCAATTTTTGGTGAAATCATCCTTTTTAAACTGAAAATACTTTAGCGGAAGGAAAAATAAGTTTCCAATGACAGAATACCAATGCCGATACCGATGATCAGTCTGAAAAGCCGGGAAAGACTCCAGCGATCATAATCTTTACACGCGATGAGTAAAAATGGCGCAGCTTGTGCCACATATCTTGAACTAAAAAGATGGGTGACCTTAAAGCTGGACAATAACAGCAGGAAACCGATGGCCAGGAAAAAGACCAGGTAGGGGTTATGCCGGTTTTCATACAGGCGGACGAGAGAACAGCAGGAAAAATAGATAGCCGCAACGCCAAGAAAGGGCGCGATAATATACGGATAGAATGACATAAAGGAAGGCGGAAAAACCTTCAGCAATGTGATACTAAGCGGGTAATAGGTGTATTTTAAAACAAAATAGTTGAGCAGCAGCAATACGATATATCCCCCGATCAGTAAAAACAATACCCGTTTATTGAAAATATACCAGCGGGGAGCGATGAGCAGGACCACGATGGCGCCATATGCCAGCGATAAAATACCATTCCATATGCTGATGCCACCCTGGCTCACAAACCGCTGTTGCGGTGGATAAAGCCCTCCCCAGATCATAAATACGGGTATGCAGATAGCGGCGGCAGGTAATAGGAAAAGCAACACATTGGCCCATCTTTTTACGCTTTTAAGCTTGTAGAGGATAAAAACCGGGGCTGCCACTCCCAATAATAAAAAAGGGGAGCGACCAAGTATGGATAGACCGAGACTAATACCACCGGTAATTGCAAGCAAATAGCCGAGCACAGGTTTGCTCTCTTCTTTTGACATCGCGAGGATAAACAGCAACAGTGACAGGATACCGAAGAAAATAGCGGGTATTTCGGTGAGCGCCATACCTGAGATCTGCCACATCATCGGGATCGCGATAATACCGGAAGCAATGGTAAGCGCCGGAGTGAACCGGGTCTTTGAAATAAGCGTAATGATTTTTGCTATCAATAAAAAAGTAAGGATCAGTAAAAAGACATTTACTAATCTTAATTGTGGGTTCTGGTAATGTGTAAGGGGTTTGAAAAATACATGTACGAATTGGTAGAGTGGTCCCGGAGCCTGGTTGGTCATATTTCGCAGGAACTCACTCGTCAATCCCTGTTCTTCGTACAAATAAACATTGGGTATAAAAAGTACTTCATCAAATAATGGAGGTTGATGATGTAAAACAGTGATGATGATCAGGATAAAAAATCCAGCCAGGCCGGTTTTCAATAAGTGACCGGAAGGAATATTGTTACTTAAATTCATATTTATGAAAAAAAAATTATCTTGGCTGCTGGATTACCGACGGATGGAAATTTTGTAAAACAAGAACATCTTTCCAAAAATAAGGTTAGAATTTAGAATTTGAAAACATTGAACCGAGTTTCAACTAAAAGAGAAATTTATGACGGCCGGAAAAGGAAATACGAGTATTTGGGGAAAGATGTTCAAAAGAATCGATGTAATCATTATAGTATTGTTTGCGATCGTTCCGCTTTTTCTTTCTTTTCCTTACCGGGTAAATATCTTTCTTTCCTGGGAAGGTGCTTACCGGCTTAGTGAAGGGGAAATGCCTTACCGCGATTTTGGTCTCCCGATGGGTTATATGTACTGGGCCGTGCCAGCAGTATTTTTCAAGGTATTTGGTGCCCAGATGATCAGCCTTATAAAGGCGCAGGTGTTTTTAAATATTCTGTCGGGCCTTGCTTTCCGTTCAATATTAAAAAGTCTATCGGTACAATGGGGCATCAGGATATTAGCCGTGCTGCTCTTTTGCATATCCTTTTCCTTTTTTAATTTCTGGCCCTGGTACAATCACACTGTTATCGTGTATGAACTGGTGGCGCTTGCTTTGCTGCATAAATATTTTTTTAGTGTACATAAGTACCGGTTGGCCTGGCTTGCAGGAGCGGGTTTGTTTACAGCATTCTCCTTTATGACAAAGCAGGATGGAGGAGGAATGGCTTTTATGCTCAGTTGTGCATTGCTTTTGTATAACTGTATCGCCGAAAAAAAATGGATCGGTCTGCCGGCTTATATCGGTCTGTTCGCGTTTTTTCTTTTTCTCCTGATCTTCCCTTTTACGAAATATGATTTTTCTTACTGGTTCAATTACGGGCAGGCCCCACATACGGCACGGGTATCGGCTTTTGAGATCATCGATGATTTTTTTACCAGTTCGCAATGGATCCGGTTCTACCTGTTTCTGATAGTTTTATTGTTATGGGCATCATTTAAAAATGTAGCGGCTATTTTTAAGGATCGCCGCGAAATGCTTTTTCTTTTACTCACACTCGGTATACTTGGCGAAGCCGCCATTCTGCAGGTTACCAGTTACACGCCACCGGATAATAATATCTTTTATCACAGTTTCGCGTTCGTATATATACTTTCTTTACTATCAAGAAAACTGGAGATCAATTTTAACCTGTCAAAACCAATGCTGGTTGGCTTTTTGGGAGTTATGCTCTGGTGGAGCGGGGTGTTCTGGAAATATATCCAGCGTTTTGCGGAAAGAGCCATACCGAAGGCAGGAGAAATGGCAGTGAACGGAGAAAATGTAGTGAATAGAAAAACCTATATGATCAGCGTTGATACAACTTCTATCCAGGAAGGCGACTGGACCTTCAGCCGGTTCAAATCGCTGAATAAAATATATATGCCCAGGCCCACTATTGAAGGAATGGAGCGGATACTGGCAATGGACATAGTGAAAAATAAAAAAGATCTTCAGGTGCTGAATATGTCAGAACTTACATCTCTCGCGGTAGAAATGCCTTACCGGTTGGAAAAGGGGCACGGTTACCCGCTGTGGTACCACCTGGGAGTAGCCATGTTCAATAAACAGGCAGAAGATTTTGAGCGAAAGATCGGTAACAAACAATATGACCTCATCCTTTTTGAATATATTCCTACATTAAACAATTTTTATCCTTTCCGGGTGCGCGACAGCATTCAGAAACACTATACCAGGGTGGACTCTTTTTATGCCCCCCGACGCGGAAAGGAAACAGCCGGCAATATAGAAGTGTATGTGAGGTAATGAAGTCACTGCCAGTCGCATAATAAAAGTTTCAGCAGTTTTGCCGGTAATTGCCCGGCAGGTCGCTATATTTGTATTCGCATGAAAAGCACATAGTTCCTGCGATTTTTATCAACTATCGGGAGATATGTTTCTTCCAAACGGGGTGATGATCTGCAATGGATTCTTTAATTGTTTGCCCCATAGTCTGATTGTAATTGATAAAATGATTACCTTGATGTGCACTTCCATTCCTAAGAAATCCCCGGCCTTAAATTCCCCTATCCGCTAACCTTTTTTTTAATCAACACTTATTAGTTATGAAAGAATCTTTACTTTTTCAGGCATCTTCCTATGCGAAAAGAGCGGGATTGATTTTTAATTTATCACTGCTTTTGATCGCAACTGGTATTTCTACTGTGTCCTCTGCACAGGGTAGCGGAAATACATTAGCATTTAACGGCTCGCAACATGTAACCCTGGGATCGCTCAGCATCACTGGTTCTTATACCAAAGAAGCATGGGTGTATTGGACAGGAACAGGACTACCGGGTGATTTTAATAATATCCTCTCGGGTCAGAATTCCGCTTTTTGGATAAATAACGGGTTGCTTTCCGCAGGACACAATAACAACTTCGTTGAGATCCAGGAAGCAGTGCCATTTGTAGGCAGCGTATGGACACATGTGGCGGTTACGTATAACGTAGGTACTAATCAGTTAAATTTATATAAGAACGGTATCCTGGTAGCAGGTCCTGTTACTTCTTTATCAGTTGGTCTTACCGATCCGGTACAGCAAATAGGCGCCTATTTTGATGGTGCGACTTATCTTGCCAAATGGTCTGGAAATATTGATGAGGTTAGATTATGGAACAGGGTTCTTACTCAAACCGAGATCCGCGATGGAATGTGTAAGAAATTATCTCCACCGGTTACCAATCTTGTTAGTTACTACAGGCTGGATGCAAGCAGTGGCTCTACAGTTACTGATGCCGCCGGCGCTAATAACGGAACAGTAGTAGGTACTGCCAATTGGGTAGTGTCAGGAGCGGCTATTGGCGATGCCAGCGCGCATGACTATGTAAACGTCACCAAATCGGCCAGTCTTACTCATGCGGGAACAGGGGAGGTTTTTACGGCGACCAGCACATCTGGCGCTCCTGCGGGAATTCATGTGTACAGAGTTGATGCGGTGCCCAGCAGTACTACCGGTATTGTAGGACTTGGAACGAATAATAAATACTTCGGCGTATTCCAGGCAGGAGGTGTAACACCTCAGTACACGGCAGTTTACAACTACAATAACACGATACCTGGCCCGGCTGAAACAGATATCCGCTTATACAAAAGAGCAAACAATTCTGTTGCCGCATGGACAGTTACCGCTGCTACACAGAATACAGGTGCAAATACACTGACACTGGCTGGCGAAAGCACAGAGTATATTCTCGGATCCGCAGGGTTCGCGCTGCCGGTTAATTTTGAAAGCTTTGTTGCAAGCCGTGAAGCCACAGGAGTACAGCTGAGTTGGAAAACAGCGCAGGAAACCGATAACAAGGGATTTGAAATACAACGGTCAACCGGCAATAATGACTGGACTAATATTGGTTTTGTCGCGGCAGATCCGAATGGTGGTAATGGCAGTACATATAGCTTTACTGATGCGAGACCAACAAAAGGAACAAATTATTACAGGCTGAGACAGGAGGATCTTAATGGTCGTTCAAAGTTCAGCGATGTAAGATGGGTGATCAATCCTTCTTTTGTCAATATCGCGGTATACCCCGTGCCTGCAAAAACGGCTATTACAATTGATATAAACAAAGCAGAGTTGCTCAATACCAATGTACAATTAGTAGATATGCAGGGTAAAATACTTAAACAGATCAGGCTTGTGAAAGTGCAGCAATCGGTATCTGTTGAAGAACTGCGTCCGGGTAATTATTTACTCCGTTTCAATGATGGATCGGTACAAAAGATCATCAAACAATAAATTACAGAAATAGCATTAATAAAAAAGTGGCTGAATTTCAGCCACTTTTTTTTATTTCCTTATCTGACGAATGCAAATCTGCCGGAATAAATCATTGCAGTTCTTCTTTCATCTTGCCCAGTACATTTTTTTCGATCATCTTCTGCGCTACCAGTATCATATTTTTAAATGCTCGTGCCTGGGAGATACCGTGACCAATGATCACCGGTTTTGCAACTCCAAGTACGGGAGTACCTCCATAATTCTCAAAATTGAACCGGTCGAAATAATTATCACCGTTATTGCGGCGAATATTTATTTCATATAAAGACTCGGCCATTTTCAGGATCACATTACCGGTAAAACCTTCGCAGACCATCACATCTGCCTTATTGACCAGCAGGTCGCGGCCTTCTATATTGCCTATAAAATTAATATGCTTATTCTCTTTCAGCAGGGGATAAGTAGCCTGCGCCAGTAGATTGCCTTTGCCTTCTTCTTCTCCGACATTTACGAGACCAACACGGGGATTGTCGATGCCAAACATCAGTTGTGCATACACCGAACCCATTATTGCAAATTGGTTCAGCTGCTCCGGTTTACAATCAGCATTCAGTCCCACATCGAGCAATAAACCTATGCCTCCATTGTCTTTTGGTATTACGGAGGAAATGGTAGGTCTTAATACTCCTTCGAGCGCTTTAATACTGAACAAAGCACCTACCAACATGGCCCCTGTATTGCCGGCACTTATAAATGCATCGATTTTACCGGTGGCAAGCAACTGGAAACCTATCGCAATAGAAGATTGTTGTTTTTCTTTCATTGCTTTGGTCGGATGTTCATGCATCCCGATCACCTGGTCGGCGTGAATAACGGTAATATGGGCTGCCGGAACATCGTGCTCAGTCAGCAAACGATCAACCTGGCTCTTATCGCCTATAAGAAAAAGCGAAGGGGGGGGAGGTTCCTCCTGTAAGTACTGCAGCACTCCTTTTACGGCTTCCAGCGGGGCCAGATCGCCGCCCATCATATCAAGTCCTATATTCATTGGAGATGTAAAATACAAATTCCAAAATAACAAATTCCAAATTCTATCTGGTCCCGAGGGAAAAGATGGAATTTGGAATTTATCCCTGTATTATGCAGGGATCCTATTTTCAGGCTTCTTATTATTTTATTGGCGACTTTTCGGCCACTACCTTACCCTTATAGTAAAGTTTACCTTCACTAACGTGGGCGCGGTGACGTACATGTGTTTCTCCAGTTGTGCTATCAGTGGTCAATGTTGCGCTGGTAGCTTTGTAATGTGTTCTGCGCTTTGCGCTTCTTTGCTGACTGTGTCTGCGTTTGGGATTTGGCATAACTCAACTATTAATAATCAGAAAAAATTATTCTTTATTTATCGAGATCCTTAAATTTCTCCAATCCTTTCCAGATCGGATTTTCTTTTTTTTCTGTTTCTTTCACTTCCAGCTTCTTCA
>CAZGSG010000109.1:0-17886 GCA_964528095.1 uncultured Terrimonas sp. | reverse complement strand
AAAAATGTCAAAAAGGGACTAATGCTAAAGAAGAAGAAAACAATGGATCTTTTCATAATAATAGCCGACAATCAAAACGAATATACTCAAATAGTCGGGCTGATGTACTCCTGTAGGGCCTGTAATGACTCAAAACCGCCCCCTGATGTAGTAGTGATGTAGTACTAATCTCAATTTTAGCCTTAATCGGAGATAGATTTACATGCTTGTTAATCAAAAGCAGGGTTTTAGTCGCCAGTACATCTACACAGGCGGCCGGCCCTTAAACAAATCAAAACAGCTTGCATATGAAATTGAAAATTGTACTATGTCTCTGGGCATGCTTTATTTTTCTATGTCTACCTGCCCGGGTCTTTTCACAAGGCCTTTCTGTCAGCGGAAAGGTGAGTTCCAAAACAAATATTGAAGGCCTTTCAGGTGCTACCATTTCTTTAAAAGGTTCATCCCTGGCCACGACTACCGATGCCTCGGGTAATTACCGGCTCGATTTGCCGGCACCGGGAATACTGGTTATTACTTTTTCAGGTATGGCCGCCATGGAGAAGACCGTTACCAGTTCCGGTATTGTCAACTTTGAACTGGAAACAATGGTCGGCAACCTCGATGAAGTAGTAGTGGTTGGGTATGGTACCCAGAAAAAAAGTGACCTGTCGGGGTCTGTTGCCAGGATCAATGTAGACAGGGCCACTGCGATACCTTCTACCAATGTGTCGGAAATGCTCAGAGGCCAGGCGGCCGGGGTACAGGTGACCCTGGGTTCGGCAAGACCGGGTGGTGGGTCAAGCATTCTTATCCGGGGCAGAAACTCGATCACCGGTTCTAACGACCCGATCTATGTAATAGATGGAGTGCCGGTACCGAATATCAATGATATCAATGCAGATGGTATCACTTCTATTGAAGTATTAAAAGATGCGGCAGCCCAGGCGATCTATGGATCGCGTGGTGCAAACGGGGTAGTGCTGATCACAACCAAGCGGGGAAGACAGGGTAAAATGAAGGTGAACTATGATATGTATTCAACGGTGCAAAAGCTTACCCGCAATTTTGACCTGTACAGCCCACTGGAATTCGCACAACTAAGAAGAGAAGCGCAGAGAACCACTGCCAATCTTCCCAATGGCGCTTATCTGCCCGATGCTAATATATTCACCGACTTTGAATTGAAATCACTGGCCAATAACCAATTTGCTGACTGGGATCAACTGATCCTCGGGCCTGCACGGGTGCAAAATCATACGGTTAGTGTGGGCGGTGGTACGGAAAATACAAAACTATATACCAGTGTTTCGCTCTTTAACCAGAAAGGCATTATACCAGGATCTGGTTATAAAAGAGGGACCTTCCGGATGAACCTCGATCAGAAAATATCAGATCGTCTTAGCATGCAGGCCAATATTAACCTCCTGTCTGCTAAACAGAGCTTTGAATCAACAGGACTCGATGTGATACAGCTTTCACCACTGGCAAGACCATTTGATTCATTGGGTAATATCAACAAATACCCGCTGGGACCAACCAGCCTTACGATCAACCCGCTCTGGAACAACCGCGAGTCGGTGAACGAAGCAAAGACAAATACGTATAACCTGAACATTGTACTGGATTACAGAATCTTAAAAGGGTTGTCTTATAAGGTCAACAGCCTTATCAGCAGGATCACTACAGATGAGGGATCCTATATTACGCGTTTGCATGGCAGTGGTGTGATACCACAGGGCCGCGCTTCTGTGACCAATAGTTTACGGGAAGAATACCTGTTGGAAAATATCCTGAACTACGATCTGAACATCAATAAAAATAATCATGTTGATTTCACAGCCGTAGGTAGCGTGCAGAGTGTAGATTATTCCACGACTACGCTTGTGGGTACTACTTTTCCAAATGACCTGCTTGGTTATGATGGTATCGCTGATGCATTAAATAAGACAGCCACACGCGGGGAGAACAGGAGAAGGATCGCATCCGGCCTGGGTCGTATCCGGTATAATCTATATGACAGGTACCTGTTCACCGTCACCGGCAGGTATGATGGCGCTTCTGTTTTTGCGCAAAAAAATAAATGGGCGTTTTTCCCGGCTGCGGCTTTTGCATGGAAGATCCAGAATGAATCTTTCATGAATAATGTAAGATGGGTCAATGAATTAAAATTCAGGGCCAGCTATGGTTCAGTAGGTAATCAGGCTATTTCTCCTTACCAGACATTGGGAGTAGTTGGTTCCAATCCCTATGTATTTGGAGGAGTAGTAACGGGTGGTAATATTCCGGGTAATGTATTGCCTAATCCATTTCTTACCTGGGAAACAGCATCCACTTTTAATGCAGGTTTCGATTTCGGTTTATTCCAGAACCGCCTGACAGGTTCGATCGAATATTATGATAAAAGAACAAAAGACCTGCTGGTTGATATCTCTCTTGCAGGTAATACCGGTTTCTCCTCACAGATCACCAATGGAGGACAATCACAGAACAGTGGTATTGAGTTGTTGTTGAATGCACAGATCATAAGATCAAAGGACTTCAACTGGTCAGTTACTTCCACTTTTGCCAATAACAGGAATAAGATTTTAAAAACAGGACTGTTGGATATTAATGGTAAACCAAAAGACGATGTGGGCCGGAACAGGTATATTGGTCAGCCTATCAATATTATCCGTCAGCAACGATTCGACGGTATATTCCAGAGTGTGGAAGAGATCCAGAAATCTGCACAAGCTACACAGGCAGGCATACTGCCGGGAGATATCCGCGTAGTTGATACAAATGGCGATGGCAAGATCACCGATGCGGACAATATCCTGATCAAACCGGACCCGAAATTCTTTGGTTCCATCGCTACCACGCTTAGTTATAAAAGATTTGAATTGTTTGCCGACCTGTATATAGTGGAAGGGGCACATAAATACAATCCTTACCTGGCCGATTACGCAACGGGTGGTTCTTTGCAGGGCATATTAAATGGTATAAAAGTTCCTTATTATACCCCTGAAAATCCATCTACTTCTTATCCAAGACCACGCAGTGTTACGGGTAGTTACCTGAGTTCACTGGCAGTGCAGGATGCATCTTATATCCGGTTGCGGACCTTATCGCTGAGCTATAGTGTGCCGCCGCAGATCCTTGAAAAAGTACATATCAGCAATTTCCGTTTTTATGTAATGTCCAATAATCTTTTTACCAGTACAAAATATAAATCGTACAGCCCGGAAGTAAATCCTGATGCATTCCCTGATACACGTTCGTTCACTTTTGGTGTAAACGTTGGATTCTAAACAGGCTGTTATTATTAAATGGATAAAAATAGTATTATGAATAAAAAGAATTTTCTCAACAGGGCATGCATTCTTTTACTCGGGGTGCTTTGTCTCACAGGTATTTCCTGTAAAAAATATTTAACAGAAAAACCAACTACCAATTTTTCAGCAGACTTCGTCTATAATACACCGGAAGGATTGGAACTTGGTGTAGTAAGTCTGTATAATCTTAATCGTGGATTTTATGAAAATGGTGAATGGAACGCAGCGATTCCTTTATTTCTGCAGGCCAAAGATGATCTCGGCCTGATAGTAGCGGGAGAGATATCCTTATTCGGCACATTGACATGGGGCGCCGCGCTGAATGATTTCGGTACTACCCGCTATGGTCACTACTGGAGAACGTATTATAAGATCATTGACAGGGCCAACGCTGTGATCAAAGGTGCTGAAAAGCTGACCGGTGTAAGTGATGCGCAACGCAATAAAATACTGGCGGAGGCAAAAGCATTCCGTGCGCAATCGTATTTTATACTGTTTAAATTGTTCAACAATATATTTGTCACTACTGAACCTACCACACCTGAAAATGCGTCCAACATCATTAATGCAAAATCTTCCGAAACAGAGATCTATGACCTCATCAATAGCGATCTGAGTTTCGCGATAAGTAATCTTAGCTGGACAACTACAGAATACGGCCGTTTTACCCAGGGTGCTGTAAGACATATAAAAGCAGAAGTAGCTTTATGGCAAAAAAACTGGACCGAAGCAAAATTACAGGCTGAAGCTGTGATCAATTCGGGTGTGCACAGTCTTGTTGCAAATACAAGGGATGTATTCAAAGGCGATCTTAAAACAACGGAAACACTGTTTGCCATACAATACAAACCATTGGTTACAGGTGGTGGCGCAACAAACCTGATCAACTTTAATTTCTTACCGCAGTACGGGGCTATCCCCGGTGTTAAATATGATAATGCCCAGGGAGGCCGCGGTGCCGGATTTATTTTACTGAATAATTATATCCGCGATCTGCTAAAACAGGACCCCAATGATGACAGGGATGATAATTCTTACTACGTGAGTTATTATACATACAATAACCCGATTGGCCTGCCTGCAGATAAAAGACTGGGAGATACCGTAAGGATCTATAATGAATTCGCCGCTACAGCAGGAGAGAGAAATAATTTTCATGGACGGCTCGGACCGGGTTGCAGGAAATATGCCCAGGATGATGCCATTGCTTCAGAAGCAGTGCAGATCAAGAATATCATGGTATATCGTCTTGCGGAAACTTATCTCTTTGCGGCACAGGCAAACTTTATGTTGGGTAATACCGGTCCTGCGCTCGACCAGGTGAATGCGATAAGAAGAAGGGCAAAAGCGACTCCGCTTACTGTGATCACGCAGCAGGCAATAGTAGATGAAGATGCACGGGAACTGGCTTTTGAAGGCAAGCGCTGGTACACCTTAAAAAGATTGGGAATACTGATCTCGCAGATTCAACAACATGCTGGTTATGGTGCGGCCGGGTTTCCTATACCCGCAGCCAATCCCGCCAGTACGGGCAGTCCCGCTTTCCCTGTTCCTTATCAGGCCGCGGCCCGTGAGCGGATAAAGCCTTATATGGTCAACTGGCCTATTCCAATCGCGGAGATCGCATTACTCGGGCCCAATTACCCGCAGAATACCGGTTATTGATAGATGATTTTATTGCTCCTGCTTAGCAGGCAGGAGCAATAAAATTCATTCGGCAATGAGCATTATTTGTAGCAGGATAAATGATATTGCTCATTACCGTTATCCTAAACTATATTATTAGCATATACTCTATTTAAATGATCAAACAACTAACTTACCTGGCATCCATTACTGCTATACTCCTTTGCAGTAGTTGTATGGAGCGATCAATCAATAAGTCAACAAATTCTGCCGATGAAGCGATGCCCTCCGGCCAGGTCGGGGGTACGGGCGAGCAACTGGTATGGTCCGATGAATTTAACTACGAAGGGTTACCGGACAGTACAAAGTGGAGTTTCAATACAGGGGGGCATGGCTGGGGTAACAACGAGCGGCAGTTCTATACCGATAAAAGAAAAGATAATGTACAGGTGCAGGATGGTAAACTGATCATCCGTGCGATAAAAGAAGAGTATAAAAATTCCAAATTCACCTCGGCAAGATTAACGACCAGGAATAAGGGTGACTGGAAATATGGCCGTGTAGAAGTAAAAGCCAAATTACCGAAAGGTAGAGGTATCTGGCCTGCGATCTGGATGATGCCTTCCAGAAGTGAGTATGGATCGTGGCCTAAAAGCGGGGAGATCGACATCATGGAAAATGTTGGCTACCTGCCCGACTCCGTATATGCGACCGTACACACCGATTCCTATAATCATGTAATAGGAACCCAACGTACCAGGGGGCTGCTGATAACAGACCTGTCAACAGCCTTTCATGTATATACGCTACAATGGAAGGAAAATAAGATAAGCATTGCTATCGACGGAGAAGTGTATTTCAATTTTGATAATAATAAAACAGGCAGCGCAGCCTGGCCCTTCGATAAAGAATTTTTCCTGATACTTAATATCGCCGTAGGAGGTAACTGGGGAGGGAAAAAAGGGGTAGATGAATCAATATTCCCCCAGGCAATGGAGATCGATTATGTGAGGGTTTATCAATAAAAAAGCGATTAAGGCACTGAAAGCCAGGTTCAGGGCCTGGGTCGGGATCTGGGTTTAAGGTTTCCTAAGCAGTCTCCCTTAAATATACCACCATATCAAACCCAGGACCTTGAGCCTGGCCTTTTTGCAAGGCCGGTTTGGGTTCTGAACCATGCACGGCATTCATAAAATACAAGGCCCGGATTTACCGAGTTATACCCGGAATCCGGGTCTTGTTATTACCCGTATAAAACCCGGGTGAATAGCGACCCGGCTTAAGCCTTCCTTTTTTTAAAACTGCTTTTTGTAACTTGCACCCCATGCAACAATATCTCTCCCTGCTTCAACATATCCTGGACAATGGCACACATAAGAGCGACAGAACGGGTACCGGGACCCAGAGTGTTTTTGGTCACCAGTTGCGGTTTGATCTGCAAAAGGGATTTCCCCTGGTAACAACAAAAAAAGTACACCTCAAAAGTATCATCTATGAGCTTTTGTGGTTTCTGAAAGGGGAAACGAATATTGCTTATTTAAAAGAACATGGCGTAAAAATCTGGGATGAATGGGCCGACGAGAATGGAGAACTTGGTCCGGTATATGGTAAACAATGGCGGAGCTGGGAAGGTAAAGATGGAAAAATAACAGACCAGGTATCCGACCTGATCGCGCAGATAAAGAAAAACCCGGATAGCCGTCGCCTGATCATCAGCGCATGGAATGTAGGCGAACTACAGGAGATGGCGCTGATGCCCTGTCATACCATGTTCCAGTTCTATGTGGCCGATGGCAAATTGAGTTGCCAGCTTTATCAGCGTTCTGCCGATGTGTTCCTGGGCGTTCCTTTTAATATTGCATCATACGCGTTACTCACGATGATGATAGCACAGGTCTGTGGCCTCAAACCAGGCGAGTTCGTTCATACATTTGGTGATGTGCATATATACAGCAATCATATGGAACAGGTACAGCTGCAATTGAGCCGCGAGCCATTCCCTTTACCAACAATGAAACTCAATCCATCTGTGCGTGATATATTCTCTTTTGAATACGAAGACTTCACTTTAGAGAATTATCAAAGCCATCCCGCTATCAAGGCACCCGTAGCTGTTTGATTTTTAGTTTGACCTTTAATTATTCTGCATGATCATTTCTTTAGTTGTCGCTGCTGCCAATAACAATGCTATCGGAAAAGATAACGAGTTGCTTTGGCACCTGCCCAATGATATGAAGTTTTTTAAAAACGTGACTTGGGGTATGCCCGTTATCATGGGAAGAAAAACATTCGAATCATTCGGAAAACCGCTTGCCGGTAGAAAGAATATTGTCATCACCCGGCAGGGAAAATGGAAAGCGGCAGGAGCAGTTATCGTTAAAAGCCTGGATGATGCATTGTTCCTGGTTAGCCAGATGGACGTAAAAGAAGCAATGGTTATCGGTGGTGGCGAAATCTATCGTATGGCATTTGAAAAAGCGAAACGGATTTATCTCACGAGAGTAGATGCCAGTCCCGAAGGCGATACTTTTTTTCCGCCGATCGATCCGAAGGTCTGGAAACTGGTAAGCCAGAAAGATAACCCGGCAGATGAAAAACATAAATTTGCTTATTCTTTCCAGATCTGGGAAACCATATTCGGGTAAGTGCCAGTGTCGTACTTGGTTTAGATATATACATTATTTAACTACGGAAAAGAAGAAAAAGCCAGGGCATTAATATAGCCACTCTCTTTCACCTCTTTTTCTCATTCACCTCTTGGTTTGTATACGCATCTCCAGCTAGCCGCAAAGTATTTACGTTATTATGCTACAGCATCCAATGGCAGGGGACATGGTATTCATTCACCTTTTGTATATGATTTTGTCAGAAATGTATTGAGGGATAAAAAAAAGTATCCGGCTTACGATACGGTAGAAGAATTACGACGGAAATTAATGAATGATAAAACAATGCTCCATATAGAGGATATGGGCGCGGGTTCTACCGTTACAAAATCTGACCAGCGAAGTGTTTCTTCCATTGCAAAAAATGCAGCCAAGCCGGCAAAATACGGACAATTATTATTCCGGATGAACCGGTATTATCAGCCGGCGACCAGTATTGAACTGGGTACTTCACTTGGGCTCACCAGTGCTTATTTATCCCTGGCCAATCCCACAGGCCGCGTGTTTACGCTTGAAGGCGCGACAGAGGTCGCGAAAATTGCCCGTGGTAATTTTGATAAACTGAAACTATTGAATACAATATTGGAAGAAGGGAATTTCGATAACTCATTACCTGACTTACTTAAAAATACAGACTCCATAGATTTTGCTTTTATCGACGGTAATCACCGTATGTTGCCAACCATACAATATTTTGAAACCCTTCTCGCCAAAACAAATAACTTATCCATTATTATTCTGGATGATATTCACTGGAGCGCTGATATGGAAAAAGCATGGGATTATTGCAAGTCGCATGCTTCGGTAACGCTTAGCATCGATCTTTTTTTCATCGGCATCCTTGTATTCAGAAAAGAGATCATGGAAAAACAGCATTTCGTCATTCGTTTTTGAAAGACATGAAATTTAGAACATTGTTAATTTGCATGGCATGTATGTTTACTGCGCATTCGCAGGATTTTAGTGCATATGCAAAACAGGTATATGTAAAGAAAGATCAACAACTGCCATATCGCATATTAAGCCCGGTAAACTTTGACAGTACAAAAAAATACCCCCTGCTTGTTTTTCTGCATGGTGCATATGAAAAAGGCTACGATAATGAACTACAACTGAATATTGGCGGCCGCTATTTTCTACGGGAGCAGAACCGCAACGATTTTCCGGCATTTGTTGTTTTCCCTCAATGCCCACCCGGTGATAGCTGGGCTTATTTCGATACTGAGATCGATTCGGCAACCGGTGCTGTCAATAAAATGATTTTCCCTTTTTTGAAAAAGCCGACCCCGGTAAGTTTTTTATTAAAGGAATTATTGGATAGCCTTGTAACCGGTTCTTCCATTGACAATGCCCGTATCTATATCGGAGGTTTATCACAGGGAGGAATGGGTGTATTTGACATGGTAGCCCGTTATCCTGATTTTTTTGCTGCCGGTTTTCCTATTTGCGGCGCAGGCAGAGTTAATACGGTTAAGAATTTTGCAGGTAAGGTAGCCCTCTGGATTTTTCATGGCGACAAGGATGATATTGTGCCCGTTTCCTTTTCCCGTGATTTTGCCCGTAAATTAAAAAAAGAAGAAGCCGATATAAAATACAGTGAATATGCAGGCGTATACCACAATAGCTGGGTGAATGCTTTTGCAGAAAAAGACCTGCTGATATGGCTTTTCAGCAAATCGAAAAAAAAATAATGCAGAAATTTCCTGGGATAAAACCTGCACTGTATGATTTGTTACAAAAATATCCACGTGGCCGCTAGTGCTCCCCGAAAAAAAATTATATCTTCCGGCGCGGAAAAAGTGCAAAACGCAGCAATTTATCATTAAAATTTCAATTGCCTGATGATCCTTGGTCTTCTCAAAGAACCTGCCTATGAAACAAGAGTGTCACTGCTAGCCGAGGCCGTAGCGACAATTACAAAAAAAGGAATTACCGTATTGGTAGAAAATGGCGCCGGTGAAAAAGCATTTTGCAGTAATGCGGATTATGAAAAAGCCGGGGCGCAGGTGAAGTCCAGGAATGAAATACTGGGTTCAGCTGATATCATTTTAAGTATCCAGACCCTGGAGTCTGCCGATATCGCACAGCTCAAATCCGCTGTACTACTTGGCGTATATCAACCTTTATTCAATCTGACCGAGATGAAAGAATGGGCCGCAAAAGGCCTTACTACGTTCTCATTGGACATGCTGCCTCGTACTACGCGTGCGCAGGCCATGGATGTATTGAGTTCGCAGGCGAATATTGCGGGATATAAAGCTGTATTGACAGCCGCAAACGCGTATGGACGGTATTTTCCCATGTTCATGACCGCTGCCGGTAGTATTGCTCCTGCTAAATTATTGATACTTGGTGCAGGTGTGGCAGGATTACAGGCGATCGCTACGGCAAAACGATTGGGTGCAGTAGTAGAAGTGTTTGATACACGGCCTGCGGTAAAAGAAGAGGTGATGAGCCTCGGCGCTAAATTCGTTGAAGTAGAAGGTGCGGCCGATGCGTCCAAAGGCGGTGGTTATGCTGTAGAGCAAACCGAAGAGTATAAGCAGAAACAACAGCAAAAGATAGCAGAGAGCATTGCAAAAGCAGATATAGTCATTACCACGGCACAGATACCTGGTAAAAAAGCGCCTATACTTGTTACGGAAGAAATGTTGTCGCATATGCGAAATGGTTCAGTGATCGTTGACCTTGCAGCTGCTACAGGTGGCAACACTCCTTTTACCAAAAACAATGAGACGGTGCACTGGAACGGCATTAGTATTATTGGCAACTCGTCTCTTCAATCCACCATGCCATCTGATGCAAGTAAACTATATGGCAAAAACGTATTGAATTTTTTGCAACTGATCATTAACAAAGAAGGACAGCTTAATCTGAACTGGGAAGATGACCTGGTGAAAGGAAGCGCCATCACTCACGGAGGTGCATTGGTGAATGACAGGGTAAAAGCGCTCGGGTAAAATATAAAACGATTTTATAAAACAGGTCCGGCAGGTTCTTAAAAATATTCTTAACAATAAACCACGTTCACTAAGGTGATGAGTGGATAGCTTCAAGACGAAGCGGAGGTGTTATTATGTTAGACTTTATTACAGCAAATCAACAGATCATTTACATTGTCATCCTGATGATCTTTGTAGGTATTGAAGTGATCGGCCGTGTGCCGAGTGTATTGCATACGCCTTTAATGAGCGGTGCAAACGCGATCCATGGCGTAGTGATCATTGGTGCCATTATCGTAATGGGAAAAGCAGGGCAGGATAATTACCTGGCATTGAGCCTGGGTTTCCTGGCGGTGGTACTTGGAACATTGAATGTGGTAGGTGGTTTTGTGGTGACTGACAGGATGCTGGAAATGTTCAAAAAAAAGAAATAGGCCACGATGCGCTTATTTCCAGGTAATGTGATAATAAAAGTTCTTTTAACAATTTTCAAAACATAATCTCTACTATCTGCGAATGCGGGTAGCCGGTTTCTTCATCAGGAACGGATCAAAGAGAGCCAGTCTTTTATGGAATTAAATATTCTTACACTTTGTTATCTTATCGGTTCGGTCACTTTTATTCTAGGGCTGAAAATGTTATCCAATCCTGCCACGGCGAGAAAGGGTAATCTTGTTGCCGCCGCAGGTATGACCATTGCTATTCTCGGAACGATATTTTTATATACCGACGAAGAAGGAAATAAGCTGGGTAATTATGGATGGATCTTTGGCGGTATCGCTATCGGATCCATTATCGGTTTTATGTCTGCCAAAAAGGTCAAGATGACCGCTATGCCCGAAATGGTGAGCCTGTTTAATGGAATGGGTGGCGCATGTGCTATGCTGATCTCTATTGTAGAATTCGACCATATCGCCAATTTTTTAAGTGCAGAAGCCACGCTTGATCTTGGTGAGATGATCTTCGCGGAAGACGTTACTGTATCAAAAGGCCACCTGCTTATTATTATCCTGGGTCTTATTATCGGTTCGGTTTCATTTGCAGGAAGTATGGTTGCCTGGGGCAAGTTGAATGGGAAGGTTAAGGATTTTTCATTTAAAGGACAACATATTTTTAACCTGGTTTTGTTGGGCGTCATCATTCTTTTATCGGCTTATTTGATCAGCTGGCACCCGGCTAACCCGGCTGTTTATTTCTATAGCATTTTCGCGCTCTCGATTGCTTATGGAATTTTCTTTGTGTTTCCCATTGGCGGTGCAGATATGCCTGTTGTGATCTCGCTCCTGAATTCATTTACCGGCGTAGCGGCGGCCTGTGGCGGTTTTCTTTATAATAATAATGTAATGCTTACCGGTGGTATACTCGTTGGCGCTGCGGGTACATTCCTTACCATTCTTATGTGTAAGGCCATGAACCGGTCACTTGCCAATGTATTGATCGGATCATTCGGCGGGGGTAATAAAGCGGCAGGTGCTACAGGCGGCAAAGAACAGGGCGCTTACAAAGAGATCTCGATCAGTGATGCGGCAGTGGTGATGAGTTATGCCAATAAAGTGTTTATTGTTCCCGGCTATGGACTGGCAGTAGCGCAGGCACAACATGCCTGTCATGAATTGGAAAAATTACTGGAAGAAAAGGGTGTGAATGTCAAATATGCTATCCACCCCGTGGCAGGTCGTATGCCTGGACATATGAACGTGCTTTTGGCCGAAGCGGATGTGCCGTATGAGAAACTGCTGGAAATGGAGCAGGCCAACGAAGAGTTTGCTACAACCGATGTGGTACTGGTATTAGGCGCAAATGATGTGGTGAACCCCGCTGCTAAAACTGATCCTGCATCGCCCATATATGGTATGCCGATCCTGGATGTAGAACTCGCCAAGCTTTGTATCGTTAATAAACGAAGCATGAAGCCAGGCTATGCGGGTATCGAAAATGACCTGTTTTTTCAGCCAAAGACTTCTATGTTATTTGGTGACGCGAAAAAAGTATTGCAGGACCTGATAGCTGAAATAAAAAGTTTATAACACTTCTTTTTTGTTGTTCCTGTGTTGGTCTGCCCTTTGCAATACACTGTATTCGATAGATATGGATTTAGAGGATATTTCACGCAAAACCCTTTAGCCAGATGAAGCCCCTGCCAGCATCGCTTCTGCAATCATTGACCGGTATCAAAGGCTACGATCCCGGTGCTTTCAAAGACATACATGCTTCTGGGGCACAGGTAACTTCCATACGGATCAATCCACTTAAAACTTCCAGACCGCTGACTCAAAACTCAGCACTGGCTGTTCCCTGGACCCAATACGGTTTCTATTTAAATGAAAGACCCTCTTTTACATTCGATCCGCTTTTTCACGCCGGTTGTTATTATGTACAGGAAGCAAGCAGTATGTTCCTGGAGCAGGCGTTGAAACAAACAACTGATCTTTCCCAACCGTTGAAAGTACTGGACCTTTGCGCTGCACCTGGTGGAAAATCCACACATATTCAATCATTGATTTCAGCAGATAGTTTGCTGCTGAGTAATGAAGTGATTCGTGGAAGAGCAAATATCTTAAAGGATAATATGATCAAATGGGGCGCTGTAAATGTAGTAGTGACCAATAATGATCCTAAAGATTTTTCAAAACTGGAAAACTACTTTGACGTTATTGTAATAGATGCTCCCTGTAGTGGCAGTGGCTTATTTCGCCGGGATCCCGAAGCTATTGATGAATGGAGTGAGAATAATGTAGCATTATGTTCGCAGCGGCAGCAACGCATACTGGCAGATGCCTGGCCTGCATTAAAAAAAGGAGGGGTGCTGATCTATTCTACCTGCTCCTACTCAAAAGAAGAAGATGAGGATATGCTCGACTGGCTGATGAAAGAAAAAGAAGCGGAGACCTGTATGCTTGATATCCCGGATGAATGGAATATTGTAGCAGTACAGGGACAAACGGGTGCCGAAGGATACCGGTTTTGGCCGGATAAAGTAAAAGGCGAAGGTTTTTTTATCGCGGCATTTCGCAAAAAAGAAGGAGAGAGTTCAACAGTGTTCAGGATCAGGCAACGGCCGCTTGCCTGTACAAAGAATGAAATAGCAATCGCTTCCGGTTGGATAAATAGCGAAGAACAGTACTTCATTAAACATGAAACAACCGTATATGCATGGCCTGCGCAACTTCAGAACGATTTCACTTATATACTGGAGCAAATGAAGGTTATTTACTCAGGCATATTGGTAGGTGAGTTGATGAGGGATAAGCTGGTGCCCGATCATGCGCTGGCTATGAGCGTGCTGGTAAAAGATACAATTGGCAAAGCGGATCTTGATAAGGAAGATGCTATCTGTTATTTACAACGAAAAGACCTGCAACCCGGTACAAAAAATACGGGTTGGCAACTTGCAAACTACCTCGGGTATTCCCTTGGCTGGATGAATGTTTTACCCAATCGCATCAATAACTACTATCCCAGGCAGCTGCGTATTTTAAAGGATTTTTAAGTGTCGCAAACACTAAAAAAGCCCATCTTTGCAGGGCGAAATAGTATCCTGTTGATTTCTATGGTCCGGTAATACGGCCCACATCTAAAAACAAAATATTTCCTGATGAAAAAAATCATGCTGGCATTTATCTTATTTACCTGTTCAATCAGCTTCGTATCGGCACAGGACAGGCAGCTAATTGTAAAGAGTAGTGACAAAGGGTTGTATCTTGATCATGTGATAGCTCCAAAAGAAGGGATGTACTCCATCGGGCGTTTGTATAATGTAAATCCAAAACATATTGCAGCGTTCAATAAAGTTGATATGAACAAAGGACTGAATATCGGCGAAGTGATCCGCATTCCACTTACCGATACCAATTTTACCCAGAAATCTTCCGGTGGTGTGCCTGTATATTACGAGGCGGGAGATAAGGATGGATTGATGGCTGTAAGCAATGCCAATAAAAAAGTATCCCTGCAAAACCTTCGTGACTGGAATAGTCTTACCGGTGATAAAGTAAACCCGGGGCAAAAACTGGTCGTGGGCTTTCTGCAATCAAAGGAAATGGGCACCGCGTCTGTACAGCTGCCTGTAAAAGCCGTACCGGTTACCAAGCCGGTAGTGAAAGAAGAAATTCCCCAAAAAGAAGTCGTAAAGACAGAGACAAAGCCGGAAATAAAAGATGAGCCAAAACCTGTTGTTCCGGAAAAGAAAATAGAAGAGAGCAAACCGGTGGCCATGAAAAAGGAAGAGCCTAAAATGTTCCCTCCCAAACAGGAATCAGCTGCCACTGTAAATACTGGTACAGGCTATTTTAAAACATCATACGATCAGCAATTAAGGTCTTCACCTGCATCAAAAAATGAAACAGTTACCTCTGGCATATTCAAAACAACGAGTGGATGGGAGGATACAAAATATTATTTATTGATTGATAAAGTGTCTCCCGGTACGATCGTAAAAGTGGTTAATCCCGATAATAACAAAGCCGTGTACGCAAAAGTACTGGGTGAGATGAATGGCATCCGTCAAAACCAGGGACTGGATATCCGCATCAGTAATGCCGCGGCTTCAGCACTGGGCGTTGCAGATCCTGATAAGTTTATTGTAAAAGTGAATTATTGATTCTCTTTAAATAAAACATATGCGAACAGCCTTTTTTGCATTCGCCATTTCTTTATTTATTTCATCCTGCATAGCACAACCATCTCCTGGTAAAAGCGAGGATTTTTTAAATAAGGTAGTGTTATCGGCCACACCGGTCAAGAACCAGGCAATGACCGGCACCTGCTGGAGTTTTTCTACTACATCACTGGTAGAAAGCGAGGCGATCAGGAATACAAAACAGGAACTGGATCTGAGCGAAATGTTTACCGTCCGCAATATTTATATAGAAAAAGCAAAGAACTATATTCTGCGACAGGGCAAAGCGCAGTTTGGAGAAGGTGGTCTTGGTCACGATGTGATCAGGGCTATCGGTTTGTATGGCGCTGTTCCGGATGAGGCGTACAGCGGGTTAAAACAGGGACAGAAAATGCATGATCATTCAAAAATGGTCAGCCAGTTACAAAATTACCTGGACGGTTTATTAAAAAGCAGGCCGCTGCCCGATAATTGGCTGGATGGGTATAAAAAAATACTGGATGATAACCTGGGAGTGGCCCCGGCTAATTTTAATTATAAAGGGAAAAAATATACACCACAGTCGTTTGCAAAAGAAGTGTTGCAATTCAGTGCGGATGACTATGTGAGCATCACTTCATTTTCTCATCATCCTTATTACAAAACATTTGTGCTGGAAACACCGGATAATTTTGCGGACGCGTCATTTTATAATCTCCCGCTGAATGAGATGAACGAATTGGTAAAGAACGCGATAAAAAAGGGGTATACGGTAATGTGGGATGCCGATGTAAGCAATAAAGGATTTTTGCAGGATAAAGGATTCGCATTATTGCTCGATGAAAAACAAAAATACACATCGCTTGATGCCGATACACCTGAACTCTCCTGGGATGCGGTCAAAAGACAGGCATTGTATGAAAACCTGACCACGCAGGATGATCATCTCATGCATATCACCGGCATCGAAAAATCAAAAGGCGGCAAAACCTTTTTTGTAGTGAAAAATTCCTGGGGTAAAGTAGGTCCTTATGAAGGGTATATCAATGTATCTGAATCGTATTTCGCTATCAATACTGTTAGTCTCGTCGTTCCTAAAGCTGCACTATCTTCCGAATTATTGGTTAAACTCGGAATAAAATAAAGTTCCATAAGTTAATAGTTTAGGGTGTATAGTTCGCCACCACTGAAGTTATCTATGAATCTTGAATTATGAACTATGAACTATGAACCTTGAACTGTAGACTCCGAACCTAAAACCGGTATCCACGTAAAAAATCTTCCACTCCAATCTTTTTCTTTCCTTCAAGTTGTAATTCTTTTACGATAAGATACCCGTCAGCACAGGCAAATTTGAGGTATGTCTTGCCATCTGTCACCGGTTCGCCGGGTAGTTCAGCAACGGCTGTTGTATCCTTTTCACTGCGGTAGATCTTGAGTATTTTATCCTGTAAACTTGTAAACGCGCCAGGGAAAGGAGAAAGACCTCGTACAAGATTGTGCACTTCTGCTACAGGCTTGGAGAAATCTATTTTTGCGGTATCGGTAAATATTTTTGGTGCATGTTTAAACTCGCCTGCATTGCCGGATTGAGGTTTTTCACCTAGGCTTCCATCTGCTAATCCTTTCACCGTTTTTACCAGTACCTGCGCGCCGATATCTTTCATCCGGTCGTGTACTTCACCTGCTGTTTCATTTTCACCGATTGGGAAACGCTCCTGCAAAAGAATATCGCCGGTATCTATTTCATGTTTGAGTTTAAATGTTGTTACGCCTGTTTCTTTCTCCCCGTTGATCACTGCCCAGTTGATGGGCGCTGCGCCCCTGTACTGTGGTAATAAGGAACCGTGTAGATTGATTGTTCCCAGGCGGGGCATATTCCATACAAGTTCCGGCAGCATACGAAATGCTACGACTATCTGCAGATCGGCCTGTAATGCTTTTAATTCTTCGAGAAAGACAGGGTTTTTTAGTTTGTCCGGCTGCAGCACAGGGATATTGTGCTCTACCGCGTATTTTTTTACCGCACTTTCGTTCATCTTCATCCCCCGGCCTGCGGGTTTATCCGGAGCCGTTACCACCGCCGCAATAATATACCCTGCTTTCACCAATGCGTCCAACGATGCCACCGCAAACTCGGGTGTGCCCATGAACACGATGCGAAATTGAGGAAGGGACATATTGTAGGTAGTAGGTCCCGTTTCTTTCTGTTTGAATTTAAACTCGATCATTGCCGCAAAGTTAATTTATCCCGGGCTTTTATGGTAATTTGATAAGGTAATAAGGCACTGGCACCATAGGTTTATCATGGATATTCTTTTTAAGAATAAATTCTTTGCCCTAGGTATTATGAATTAAATTTAAACCACGATCGCCCGCCATAATTAACAGAAATCAAAACCACTATGGCTATTACTGTAGCAATCAGGCATCGGACAGTTTATTCATATGACAGGCTGGTAAGCATGTCGCCCCATGTATTTCGTCTGCGCCCTGCGGCACATTCGCGGACAACCATCGAGTCCTATTCATTTAAGATACTGCCGGCCGGCCATTTTATTAACTGGCAGCAGGATCCTTTTGGCAATTACCAGGCACGGGTTGTTTTTCCTGAGAAGACAGATAAACTTGAAATTGACGTAGAAGTGTTCGCCAATCTGCAGGTGATTAAGACGTTTGATTTTTTTGTTGAAGACTACGCCGTGAATTATCGATTTGCATACGATCTATATTACCTCTTTTTTGCCAGGAGTCAGAAT
>CAZGSG010000108.1:14459-18057 GCA_964528095.1 uncultured Terrimonas sp. | reverse complement strand
TATAATCCTGTGCCTGGCCGGTCAGTGTACCATATAAACTATAGATGAAAGAAGCAGCTGCTCCGATCGCGATCAGTACATTCATGTTTGGTACGCCATTGCGTAAGCTTTTCCAGGCGCTCCTTCCAAAAAAGCTCATTCCTACAATAAATACAGGGATGGTCAACCCCAATTGTACCCAGGGGTTCATGAGCCAATGGATATGCAGGCCCGGAATCATATGAAGCGCCAGGATGGCCGTAAAAGGAAGGCAAAACCAGAACCGCTGCAGGTGAGTGGAAAATAGTTTGAAAGCCGGTTTGCCGCCGTGGGTATGGCCCGCATGACCATTGCCATTGCCCTCCACTTCGTACCCCAGATCCGAAATTCCTTTTGAAAGCAGCTCGGGTGTTTTTTTGTCGGCCAGGTCAAAGCTCACATCGCCCGTAGCAAAATTCACCTTCACCTCTTTCATCCCTTCTTTTTCCAGGTATTTGCGGATAGTGAGCGCGCAATTGGAGCAATCCATTCCTTCTACCTTCCATTGAATTTTTTCCATAAAGATTCCTTGTCTGCTATAAATGCTCTAAAATTTTTGTTGTTGGTAATTAAAACCGGGTCATTCAACACTGTTAATACGATAGCCTCAGTATTCACGCAGATCAGTTTATTTAACAACTAATGAATGCGATGGTTGCAAAGTTAGTCAGCGGTTTTCCAGCGAATGGTAATTTATACCCGTTATCTTGGCAACATGGTTGCTAATCCAGCTAAATTTGTGGAATGGAACTTATTTTTTCTTTGGAAAACATTGCAGAAACTGCAACATCGTTTTGGAAATTAATAGGAGATGCAAAGGTAATTGCCTTTCATGGCCAGATGGGTGCGGGGAAAACAACATTTGTGCATGCCTTATGCGATATAAAAAAAGTAAAAGATGTAGTGGGCAGTCCTACGTTTTCAATCATCAATGAATATGTATATGATGAGAAAGGCATGATAAAAAAAATATATCATATAGATCTCTATCGTTTGCGTGACGAAGAAGAGGCCATGCAGGCCGGAGTGGAAGATTGTTTATATAGTGATCATATATGCCTGGTTGAATGGCCTGACCGTGCTCCCGGGGTCTTTCCTGATGATACCATTCATGTACATATAGAGGCCGTTAACGACAAAACAAGACGGCTTAAAATCGGTAATATTTAACTACTTTTGTACATCACCTTATCTGTCTACCGGAATCAACTTCATGAGTCAGCAAAAACCTAAAATAAGCACTTCTTTCAGTTATGAAACACTGGAGGAAACCTTAGATATTAAGCCGAAGGGTTCACAGATGCATATTGGTATTCCTAAAGAAATAGCTTTCCAGGAAAATCGTATCGCTCTTACTCCGGATGCGGTAAGTGTATTAGTGAGTAATGGTCACCAGGTGACGATTGAACACAATGCCGGCGAGGCCTCGCATTTCCGCGATAAAGATTACAGTGAAGCGGGCGCGAAGATCGTATACGAACGGGCCGAGGTTTTTAAAGCTCCTGTACTCGTCAAAAGTGCGCCGGTGATCGATGAAGATCTGCCACTCCTGCAACAGAACCAGGTCATTATTTCACCCATCCATCTTTCGGTTTTAAAAGCCGAGTTGCTCGAAAAGATGATGGAGAAAAAGATCACCGCTATTTCATTTGAAAACCTGAAGGACGATAGCGACTCTTATCCCATTGTACGGAGCATGAGCGAAATTGCCGGAAGTGCAGTAATGCTTATTGCCGCACAATACCTTAGTTCTGCTAATCATGGTAAAGGTGTTTTGCTTGGAGGTATTTCAGGTATTGCGCCTACAAAAGTTATTATCATTGGGGCAGGTATTGTAGGGGAATATGCGGCAAGAGCTGCCCTGGCATTGGGCGCTTCAGTAAAAGTTTTTGATAACAGTGTATACAGACTCAAAAGAGTACAGAATAATATCGGGCACCGGTTATGGACATCCGTGATCGAACCCAGAATGCTGGCCAAACAATTAAAGACCTGCGAGGTAGCAGTGGGGGCCCTGGCCTCTGAAACAGGACGCACACCGATGGTAGTAACGGAAGAAATGGTCAGCAATATGCGACCCGGTTCCGTAGTCATTGATGTAAGTATAGACAGGGGTGGTTGTTTTGAAACCTCTGAGATCACTTCGCATGAACATCCGATCTTTTTAAAATATGGGGTCATCCATTACTGCGTGCCCAATATACCCTCCGGGTTTGCCCGTACAGCCTCACAGGCGATCAGCAACGTACTGATGCCCTTATTGCTGGAAGCCGCTGAAGAAGGCGGTTTTGAAAAACTGGTATGGCACCAGGTACACCTACGCAGCGGTATCTACCTTTTTAAGGGCGCACTGACCAATTTTTATATGAGTGAGCGGTTTGATCTGAAATACACCGATCTGAACCTGCTGATTGCCAGCCAACGCTGAGAAGAATTCAAAATTCAAAATTAAAAAGTCAAAATGGTTTCCCGAAGTGGGTTACTGTTTTGACTTTTTGAGTTTTACCTGTTCATACAAGGCTAGTAAAAAAATATTACTTAAACGTTTGTTTAAATCAAACATTTGTTTAACTTTACGCCCGATTTAGTTAAAACGGCAATTATGGCTGAGTATAGTGAAAAGCAGGTACAGATCATGGAGGCGGCGGAAAAGCTGTTTGCGGATAAAGGGTTTAGCGGTACCTCGGTCAGGGATATCGCCGATACTTCGGGTGTTAACCTTGCAATGATCTCTTATTATTTTGGTTCCAAGGAAAAACTGATGGAATCCATCTTTACCTACCGCAGTGAGTTTTTTAAACTGCAACTGGAAAACATGGTCAACAACAAGGAGTTGGAACCCATGCAGAAAGTAGAAAAGCTGATCGATCAGTATATTGGTAAATTGATGGACCAGCAATGTTTTCACCGTGTGATGGTGAGGGAGCAAATGGCAAATAATAATATCATTGTTTCTGCCAGGATACAGGAAGTAAAGAAAGGAAATCAACAACTGATCCGCCAGATAATAATAGAAGGACAGAAAAAAGGGGTTTTTAAAAAGCATATCGATATTCCCCTGATGGTAGCTACGTTGATCGGTACAGTAAGCCATATGCTGACCACCCAGCATTTTTATCGTGAGCTCAATGATCTCCAGTCATTATCCGAAGAAGAATTTCAAAAACTCCTCCGTAAAAAACTAAGCCATCATCTCAAAGCAATTTTTAAAGCAATACTTACTCATGAAGAATAAGATCATCGTACTGTTTGGTGCAGTCCTGCTGTTTTTGTCATCACCCCTCTCTGCACAGGAGAAAAGGGCTTTGACATTAAATGAAGCGATTGACCTCAGTATAAAGAACAGTCACCAGTTAAAAAGCAGCCAGGCCCGGATTGATGAAGCTACGGCTGTGTTGAAAGAAGCCGTTGAAAAGAAATTACCCAACGCTTCTGTTTCGGGATCTTACCTGCGGCTCAACAGCGCCAATATAGATCTTAAAACAAAAGACAATGGCGGTTCAGGCGGTGGTAGCGCAAGTGAACCGCCAAAAATTTCACAGGCAATGTATGGCTTACTGAATGCATCGCTCCCTATCTA
>CAZGSG010000108.1:0-14449 GCA_964528095.1 uncultured Terrimonas sp. | reverse complement strand
GTTTCTTGAACAGGCAGCAAAGCTGGATGCAGAAGACGACAAGGACGAAGTGATCCAGACCACCATCGAGGCATTTGCCAATCTTTATAAAGCAAAAACAGCTGTAACGCTGGTAAAAGAGAACCTGTTACAATCACAGCAACGGGCAAAGGACCTGGGCAATCTTGAAAAGAATGGCCTGCTTGCGCGTAATGACCTGTTGAAAGCAGAACTACAATCTTCCAATGTGGAGCTTAGTTTACTTGATGCGGAAAACAACTGGCAGCTCGCCAATGTGAACATGGACCTGATGCTGGGCCTGCCTACCGCTACTGAATTAGTACTTGATACAGCTGGTGTTGAAAAAAAGGAAGACGCACGTGTACTCGATGATTATATCCAGGCAGCTATTACTAACAGGAAAGATGCCGCTGCACTTTCATTGAGAAAAAAAGCTGCTGAGGCAGGAGTAAAAGCAGTTAAAGGGGAGCTGTATCCAAGCGTACAGTTGACCGGCGGATACGTAGCGCTTGATGTCCCCAAATTTCTCACTGTTACCAATGCCGTAAACCTTGGTGTTGGCGTTTCTTACAATATCGCGTCGCTCTGGAAAACCAAAGCGAAAGTACAACAGGCCGATGCCAAAGTACAACAGCTTGTAGCAAACCAGGCAATGGTCGATGACAATATTCGCTTACAGGTCAATAAAAGTTATCTCAGCCTTATCAGCAACCGTAAAAAAATAGAAGTGTATGCCAAGGCGGTTGACCAGGCGCAGGAAAACTACCGGATCGTAAAAAATAAATTTGATAACAGTCTTGCTACTACTACCGACCTGTTAGAAGCCGATGTAGCGCAATTACAGGCAAGACTGAGTTATACACTGGCCAGGGCAGATGCTTTTGTAGCATATAATAAATTATTGCAAACAACAGGTACATTGGGTATTGATCTGAAAAAATAAAATAAAACACACAATCGCATTTATATATGGAAACAACGAACAACGAAACAAAAGCGCCGGCGGCAAAAAAGCGCAACCCGATCTTTATTATCATTCTCGCATTATTGCTGATCGGCGGCGGCTGGTTTGGTATATCTAAATACCAGCACAGCCAGCATCATGAAGATACGGATGATGCGCAGGTAAGTGCAGATATACGCCCTGTAATACCAAGAGTAGCAGGGTATGTAACTGAAGTAATAGTAAAAGACAACCAACGGGTAAAAAAAGGTGACACCTTACTGATCCTGGACAACCGGGATTATGTGATCAAAGTAGAACAGGCAGAAGCGGCATTGCAGATCGCTGAAAGTAATCTGAGCAGTGCAAAAGCGATCACCTCAGCGGCAAAAGCCAATATTGCTACATCACAGGCTTCCATTGGTACAGTAGACGCGCAGATAGAGGCGGCTAAGATCAATGTGTGGAGGACCACGCAGGATCATGACCGCTATGCTAACCTTATCAAAGACCATTCAATCACACAGCAACAATACGAGCAGGCACTGGCGGCAAAACAAACCGCGGAAAAACAACTGTCTATTCTCGAAGAACAAAAGAAACAGGCTTCGCAGCAAACAAACGCAGTGTCTGTACAGAGCAACGCTACCGCTTCCCAGATCAATATCGCTGATGCGACGATCAAAGGAAAACAGGTGGATGTAGATGCGGCAAAGCTGAATCTGTCGTATACTGTTATCACTGCAGCGCAGGACGGGCTTGTATCTAAAATAAACGTGCAACCAGGACAGTATGTACAGGCGGGCCAGGCATTATTCAGCGTGGTGCATAGCGAAACGGTTTGGGTAATTGCCAATTTCAAAGAAACACAATTAGATAAAATGAAGATCGGCCAAAAGGTGATCATCAAAGCAGACGCATATCCTGGTCACGATTTTATCGCCACACTTACTTCTTTCTCGCCAGCCACAGGTTCAACCTTTGCGTTGCTTCCTCCCGATAACGCGAGTGGAAACTTTGTAAAAGTTGTGCAGCGCTTACCCGTTAAGATTGAATTCGTAGACAAAACAGATTCACTGGTTAAAAAATTAAGACCAGGAATGAATGTACTGGTAGATGTACACCTGGACTAATTCAAAATTAAAAATGTGGAATTCAAAAACGAATCTTGAAAGAGGCGCCAGACTTAAGCCAGCTGTTTTTGAATTTTTAATTTTGACTTTTTAATTTATACTATGTTACAACAAGGGTCCCTGATAGAATATGGTTCACGACGGGTCATCATTACGCTGACCTGTATCGTGTGTGCGTTGCTGGAGATCGTTGATACTACGATCGTGAATGTGGCATTGACGGATATGAAAGGAAACCTGGGTGCTACTACTTCTGAGATCGGCTGGGTCATTACAGCATATGCCATCGGTAATGTGATCGTGATACCAATGACCAGTTTTTTTGCGGCACAATTTGGAAGACGTAATTATTTTGCTGTCTCCATTGTCATATTTACCATCTGTTCTTATTTATGTGGTAATGCGTCAGGCGTATGGGAACTGGTGATCTTTCGTTTTATCCAGGGATTAGGAGGTGGTGCTTTGCTGGTAACTTCCCAGACGATTATTACCGAAAGTTATCCTCCTGAAAAAAGGAGTATGGCGCAGGCTATTTATGGATTAGGAGTTATTATTGGCCCTACGCTCGGTCCGCCCCTGGGTGGATATATCACCGACATGGCAGGATGGCCCTATATATTTTATATTAATATTCCTCTTGGTATCATTGCAACATTACTTACACTGCAGTTTGTAAGAAGCCCGAGGTATGCTGAAAAAAGCGCAATGCGGGATGTGGACTGGATCGGCATTGCATTGTTAGCGATCTTTGTAGGATCATTACAATACATTTTGGAAAAAGGCCAGGAAGACGATTGGTTTAACAGCAGCACGATTATCTTCCTTACCGTTACCAGTATTTTAGGTGGTTTCTTTTTTATCTGGCGCGAGCTGACATTCCGTAACCCGGTTGTGCAGCTAAGGGTACTGAAGAATGGCAATCTGCGCGTGGGTACTATCCTTTCCTTTATCATGGGGTTCGGACTTTACGGATCAACATTTATTATACCACTCTATACACAGGCTACATTGGGGTGGACCGCTACACAAGCCGGTATGTTGATGATACCAGCAGCTTTAATGACGGCATTTATGATGCCTTTAATTGGAAGAATATTACAGAAAGGAGTACCACAGCAATACCTGGTAGCAGGTGGTATGTTTATCTTCTTTATTTTCTGTTTCTGGGGCTATAAAATTATCACTCCGGATACCAATAGCGATAGCTTTTTTTGGATGCTGATCATGAGAGGGATCGGTATGGGAATGTTGTTTATTCCAATAACAGCTCTATCCCTGAGTACATTGAAGGGAAGACAGATAGGTGATGGAGCTGCCTTTACCGGTATGATGCGGCAGCTGGGCGGGTCTTTTGGTATCGCGGTGATCACGACATTCATGGCGTCTCAGACAATGACGCACCGTGCAAACCTTGTAGCAAAATTAGATATCACCAACCCGGTGGTAGATAACAGGGTGCATGCCATGCAACAAAGTTTTATCTCGAAAGGCCTTGCTCCAAATATCGCGTTACAGGATGCGTATAAAGCCCTGGATTACTCAGTGACCAAACAAGCCATGGTCTTATCTTATATGGATGTGTTCCTGTACATCGGTCTGATGTTCCTGATCTGTATACCTTTTGTGCTGATGGTAAAAGGGAATAAAGGAAAAGCGAAGAAAGTGGACATGGGTGATATGCATTAGCAGGCATGTCCACTTTAGCCGTTTCATAATTATTGCAGTAGTTCTTCGATCTGCTTATCAGAAAGCGCAAGTCCGGCATTAATTATTTTCCGGTTACCGTCCAGCCAAAAACTAAAAGGTAGAGTTTTAACGAAATAGCGTTCAGCAAGCGGAGTTTCCCACCCTTTCAATTCCGATACGTTTGGCCAGGTCATACCATCTTTTTTTACGGCGTTTAACCAGGCATCTTTTTCATCATCCAGTGAAATGCTGACGATTTCCAGGCCTTTATCAGCATATTTTTTATAAAGTTCTACCAGGTACTCATGTTTTTTCCGGCAGGGGTAACAATCGCTCGACCAGAAATCGACAAGGATCAGCTTTTTGCTTTTTAAAGAAGATAGTTTGAATGTCTTGCCACTAATATCTTTCATTCGGAAATCTTCAAAGAATTTCTCTTTTTCGATCTTGGCTTTACGGTTAAAATAATTGTCCAGTCGCTTTGAATCAAGACCGTTTTTCTGATCAGCTGATAACATCGACTGGTATTCCAGTACCCGCTCATCTCCGATATAACGCTGCCAAAGCCGGATCATGCCGGGCAATGTTTTTGAACCCGGATCTGTCTTGAAAAGACTATCGAGGTTGCGGGTAACCCATTCACTATATTTTCTTTGCATATCATCAGGACCATTACCTCTTATATTATACATCTGTTCATTCACGGTATGATGTATTGTTGCATCTTTTGGGCCTTTGAGAAAAGGTATTCTAAAAAGCGGCATCCCTTTTGAATTAAAAAGGATCTCTTTACAGTTAATCGTATATTCACCGGGTTCCAGCCATATTGAAGACGCGCCGGAACTGTCTGTTCTGATAAGTGTCGTGCCCGGCTCGTCTATTCTGGTGCTGAATTCAAAACTGCCATCTTCATTTATAGGAATAGTAAATTGACGTGGTCCGGAAAGGATTATGTTTTTTGCACCGGAGATCCGCTCTATTTTACCATGCATGATTAAATTGTCCTGACCCGCTGCGGCGGTATACAGCAGTGTAATAAGAATGATTATCAGTGATAGTTGTTTCATGTTTTTTTATTTTATAAGTATAATAAAGTGCGTGACATAGTTAATGCCCGGGCATAGCCCAGCGATACCGAAATGGGATCAGTATAATAATTTAGAACAATGATTAATGGAAATAAGGGCGCCGTTTATTTTCGTTTGGATAACAATATGTCTCCGACTTCTTCTTTTTTATTTCTCGATACAGGTATACGCGTCTGGTCCTCCAGCAACAGGTATCCTCCGTCTTCTTTTACCCAGCTTTTCACATACTGTTTGTTGACCAGGTGCGACTGGTGACAACGGATGAATCCATATTCTTTTAAAAGCTCATCATATTCAAAGATTGGCCTGGATACAATGATCTTCTGCCCGTCTTTCAGGAAAAAACCGGTATAAGCATTTGATGATTCACAACGGATGATCTGGTCCGGGTTGATAAAACGGATCTCCTTTGTCGTTGGCAGTGCGATCCGGTGTTCTTTTTTATCCTCCCTGTGCTGCAATAAGTTCAGGAGATTTTCCAATTGTGAATTTTGTTTTTTCCTGTTGGTTCTTTCAATAGCCTTATCCACAGACATCTTCAATTCACTGATAGTAACAGGTTTCAACAGGTAATCTATTGCCGAAAACTTCACTGCCTGAATACCGTATTGGTCAAATGCCGTAACAAATATGAGCTCAAAATCATGTGCCGGTAAACCCTGCAACATTTCAAAGCCGTTTTTGCCCGGCATTTGAATATCAAGGAAGACCAATTCGGGTTTGTGCTCTTTAATAAGGAGCTGTCCAAGTTCGGCATTCACCGCTGTACCGGCAATCAGCACCTGCGGGCAGTGTTTTACCAATAGCCCCTGCAGGTTGGCAATATTATTTTTTTCATCATCAATTATCACGGCTGTTATCATGCAAACCGGTTTTTAAAAAGTAAACATACGGATGTTCCTGTTTCAGACGGGGTAAATGATAGATCAATGTGTTGATTAGTCGATAATTTATTTAATAAGTCTATCCGCTCCTGGGTTATTTTTAAACCATAGCCGGTTGTTGTTTTGCCAGGGTCAAATCCTTCTCCATTGTCTTCGATGAGAATGATAAGATCAGCAGACGATTTTTTGAAACGGATAGTTAATTCACCCCTTTCATACTTTGCAGCTACGCCATGTTTCACCGCGTTTTCTATCAGCGGCTGAATCAGCAATGAAGGAATCTCCACCGCGTTTATATCTATTTCTTTATCTGTAGCAATGGTATAGTTAAATCCAAAGCGGAGCTTCTCCAATTCGAGATAGGTGCTGAGCATACTGATTTCTTTTGCCAGGCTGGTAGATTCATTGCCGCTTTCTTTTAATGAATCCCGTAGCAGGGTACTGAATTCAGTGAGATACTTATCGGCATTGTCCGTATCGTTTTTAGTGATCAGTCCCTGTATGGAGCTTAGTGCATTAAAAACAAAATGCGGATTGAACTGTGCGCGTATTGATTTTAATTCCGATTCTGTCTGTTGTTTTCGCAACTGCTCCAGGTACCGTTTTGCTTTTTGCTGTTTTGTTCTGAACAATAAAAGGATAAAACCCACCAGTGCCAGTGCCAATATGCCAAGCGTTATCTTAAAAAGAATGGTTTGATGCCAGGCTGCCGCGATAGTAAAATTGTAAACAGTAATATTTTGTCGTTGCAGGCTGTACCGAATTTGCAATCTGTGTTTTCCTGGCGACAGATCTTTCAGCCAGATCAGGTTCAGATCGAAATCATTTATTTTCCAATCTGTATTGTCAAGATTATACTCGATAATCTCTTTGGAGCGCACCTTATCGTCAAGATAGAAAATCAGGGTATTTTCTGTTGGCCCGAATTCATGTAATAAAACGAACTGGCTATCCTTTGCCATTCTTTCTGCCGGCGTATGTTTTATCAACAGATCATGTTCCCACTGATCTTTAAAGACAGAAAGAAAGGCCGGCATATCTCCGCTGCGAAATACGCCCAATACGGACGGAGCCCTGTTGATCCATGATGCCGCGAGAGTAATAAGTATTTCCGGGCTTTCTTTTCTTCTTACCTGGAATAACAGGTTATTGCCCCAGGATGTTCTGAACTGGCCGAGGTAGGCGGTTTCTTTCTCATCCGTACCATCGGGATTTCTGCGTCCATAGTAGGATTCGCAAAATAAGTTACAGCTGCGCCAGGGGATGATGGCTGTTGTTTTATTTTCCAATACCCGGTATTCATAGTCAGCCGCATTTTTACGGTTAATGCCGCTAACGGTTATGATAATACCGGTAGAATCAAATATTGGTATTGCATATTTACCAGCATACCCCCCGGACGGCATTTCGTATACACGGGATGTGTTTGTTTCGAGTAGTTTTAATGCCGGTATCTTCTCGTGTGCCATTTGCCCTGTGATGGAAAGAGAATTTGAATAGAATGCAACAAACCTGAGAGTTGGTACTGTTTGGCTGTTCTTTTGAAAATTGACGGGGCTGCTGTACGTACTTTCCAGGTATCTTCTTATGCTATCACCGTTTATATCCCCTTTAAATAACGGATGTATAGTGTCGACCATGTTTTGAGAAAAACATTCCAGGATAGTTGCTAAACCTATTAATAAAAAGAGAATCTTTTTCATTTGTTTGCGTCGTAAGTCAAACGCCTGAGCAAAACAAAGAAATTTAGCGGGATAATTACAGGTGACTTTGAATTTAGCAGGAACTGCTTTGAATTGGTAAGGAGTTTAAGATAGGGAAAGCACTACACATAATCCCTGATATTGATCTTTTCCCTGCAAAACCGGTATTCCACCTCATCGTTACTGCTTACTACCACTAATCGCTCCCTGCAATGATCATTAATAAGCTGGTGATATAATTCAATCCCTGGCAGATCGAGGTTGGTGCACGGCTCATCCAGCAATACGATAGCTGTATCTGAAAAAATGCACTGCGCCAGTTTTACCCGTTGTTTCATTCCGGAAGAATAATAACGGATTTGTTTATTGGCTGCTTTTTCAAGTCCTAATACGGCGATAATAGAAGCTGTGGTCATTCCTTTTAAGAATGGTTTGAAGCCATGATGGAAATCCAGGAATTCCTTTAATGTCATTTCCTCCACGACCTCCAGGTAGGGAGCGCAGATAGATACCTGTTGATAGATCGATTCGACAGAGATACCGGATGCCGGACCTTGATACGCGAGCTTTCCTTCGCTAAGCATCATGCTGCCGCTCAAAGCCTGGAGCAAGGTGCTTTTGCCCGAACCATTGGGGCCTGTGATCGCATAACTCTGACCCGACTCAAAAGTGTAACTGAAGTGACGGAAGATCCAGTCACGGTTGAAACGTTTGCCTGCATCAGATAGGGAGATCGTCATCGCCATTGCCTTTGGTGAATCTTTTGATAATTCCCCGGCCGCTTTCGCGGATAAAAGTTACGATCTCATCCCGCTCGTCTGTTGCTGGCATTTCTTCTTCAATATATTCAACAGCCTGGCTGGTGTTCATTCCTTTATTAAATAATACGCGGTAAATATCCAGGATCTGGTTGATGCGGTCTACATTGAATCCACGGCGTTTTAAACCAATTGAATTAACCCCGGCATAGCTCAGGGGATTACGTCCTGCTTTAATATACGGAGGCACATCCTTGCCCACCAGCGATCCACCACTGATAAAGGAATGCGCGCCGATCTTTACAAATTGGTGTACAGCGCACATACCACCAATGATGGCCCAATCACCAATAGTAACATGGCCTGCTACCTGGGTATTATTGCTCATGATACAATTATCGCCAACAAAACAGTCGTGTGCAAAATGGCAATATGCCATGATCAGGCAATTCTTCCCGATCATTGTTTTGTCACGGTCGGCCGTACCCCTGTTGATGGTTACGAACTCACGGATAGTCGTATTGTCGCCAATCACTACCTGAGAATATTCCCCCTGGAATTTAAGGTCCTGAGGTATGGCGGCGATCACTGCTCCCGGAAAAATGCGGCAATTTTTGCCAATGCGGGCGCCTTCCATAATAGTAACATTGGAGCCAACCCAGGTACCATCACCGATCTCTACGTCCTGGTGAATGACCGTAAATGGGTCCACTTTTACATTGGTAGCGAGTCTTGCATTAGGATGAATGTATGTATGCGGATGAATCATGTAAGTAGTTACAAAAAGCCCCAGCAATTACCGGGGACGTGCAAAGTTAACTGTTACAGCTAAATACAGAACTTTTTTTGGCTGTAGACTGTTAAAACCCAGGCGCCCGGAAATTTGGGGGAAATGGAATTCCCTAAAATGAACCGCAGGCCGTAAATTTGCAACCGATATGCATACTCCCCCTGATATACTGGCCCTGGCGCATAAACATACCCTGATGCAGGAACAGATGCTGTTATTACAGGAAAAGGAGCAGCAAACCCCTGGTTCTGTGCAATATGAGGTAAAAAGATATGGGCGTGAATCCCAGTGGAATATGGATGATATGGGGATGATGGTTTACCATTATGAAAAAAATACCCCTTCCGCCAACTATCTTGAACTGAAATTCTGTGTTTCGGGCAATATGTATTGCAATCATAAGAGTACAGAATGTAATATGTGCAAAGCCGGTCTCGCCAAAAATTGTGTAGATAAAAAGGATACAATGGATGTGCTGAGCTTTAAATTTTCACCGGCCCATCTGTCACAGTTTGTAAAACCAAGGAATACCACAGATACCCTGACGGAAGATATGCTGCTATTTAAAAGACAGTCTTCTTTTACAAAGATCCTCCCGCTCTGCGGTAAAACGAGGATGGTGCTGGAGTCTCTGCTCAATCACACCTATTCAGATAGCCTGGAAAATATCTTTATCAATGCCCAGATCCAGATGCTGCTTTTATACAGCATGGATTGTATGGTCGGTGAAAAAGAGATCGATGTTATTAATTGTAAGTTCCTCGCCAATGAAGCCGACCGGGGTAAGATCAACAAAGCCCGGGAGGTATTGATCCAGCATATCGGTGAGCCGATCACCATCAAGGAATTGAGCCGTAAGGTGGCGATGAATGAGTGTTATCTCAAAAAAGGCTTTAAAGAGATGTTCGGTACTACCATCTTTGATTTTTACCAAAGCCAGCGGATGGAACACGCGAAATATCTTTTATATGAAAAGGGGCTCAGTGTTACAGAGGTATCGATGATGCTGGGATATTCTTCTATTTCACATTTCTCTACCGCTTTCAAAAAACATACTGGCTTAAAGCCCTGTGAACTCCTGCTGCGATAATTTTCTTTTACAATCATTCAGCCCACGGTAATTCACATAGGCTAAATAGCTCGAAAGCAGTTTGACTGAATGTAGCGCTGCGCAACCTCCGTGTTTAAATCACAGATAGCAAAACCGAATGTGTTTTGTCGATAAAGACCTGGAAACCGCATTGCCATTTCTATTCAATAGAAAAAAGCCGGCATGCAAAAAAGAAGCCCACACATGGGAGTTTATTTCGCATTCTCCATTCCAGCTTATACGTTGACTATCAACACCCTTGATCTATGCAGCCCAAACCTGGGTACTACCTGCGTCCAGCCATGTTCGGGACTTGTTCGGGAATTGCTCGGGAATTGTGCGCAAATACCCTGGCAGAAGCGAACAAGTCCCGAACAAGTCATGAGCCAGGTATGAAGCAGGTACGAAGGGGCGCGCTTTCAATTTTCGCAATGTCAACTAATTTTAGGAAGGGACACGAAGAGGATTACGGTATGAAGTTGACAGCTTTTGTTCCTGGTACTGTGTTGAGCCGGGAATTAAAAGGCAGAAGGAGTAAAGAGCGTTATCTTATTTTAGCCAAACCTTATAAGTTCAACAGATAATCCTCTTTTACTCCTTTACTATTTATTTCTTCGCTGCTCTGAAATTCAGGATATCCCTGTCAAAAAGGTATAAGCCACTTTTATCATCTCCGATCATCTCCAGTTTATCATTCAGTGTGCGGGCTGTGCGCTCTTCTTCTATTTGTTCATTTACATACCACTGTAAAAAATTATGCGTGGCATAATCCTTTTCCGTCAGCGACAGGTGAACCAGGTCGTTAATACTGTCACTTACTTTTAGTTCGTGTTTCAGGAATTCTTCAAATAATTTTTTTAATGATGGGAATGTCAGCATGGGTTGCGATAACTCGGGTACAATGCCAAATCCTCCCCGTTCATTGATGAACCGAAGCAATTTCAGCATATGCACTCTTTCCTCATCTGATTGCTGGAAGAAAAAATTAGAAACTCCTTCCAGGCCGGGCTGTATTTCTGCCCATGATGCCATTGCCAGGTAAGCTTGTGAAGACTCTGCCTCCATTTGTACCTGCTTGTTAAGGGCTTCCTGTACTGGTTTTGATACCATAATGTTGATTTGTCAGCAAAATAGGGAAATTAACCGATTTCTTCAATCTTGTGAAGACACTCATTTAGAATTTACCGGTCACCAATTTTTTCATTTCTTCTATGATATATTTTTCATCTTGTTCTATCAACAATGGCCACCAGGTATATGCTGCATCAGGAACTTATTACCGGCACAGGATTTTTATGCTGGTCGATAGCTACAAAAGTAAATGTGCCGGTAATGGCTTTTTCTCTTTTCTCCGAATACATTTCTTCAATAAAGATTTCTACCAATACTTTTAAACTGGTGTTGCCTACATGTACGATGTTTCCAACCAGTTCAATGATCGTACCTGCGGGAATAGGCTTTTTAAAATCTATCCTGTCAGATGACACGGTGACTACCATCTTACGGGTAAACCGGGTAGCCGTGATAAATGCCACTTCATCCATCATATACATAGCTGTACCTCCGAACAGGGTATCATAATGGTTGGTAACGTCTGGAAATACGGCTTTAAAGATTCTTGTTTCGGAGCGCTGTTTTTTTTCTTCGATTGTCATCCTGTAAATTATAGTATATGAAAATTAAAGACCGTGCAGTTATTAGCACGGCCTTTTTTTATTTATGCAATAGTTGCCGGTATTGTTTTTCTTGCTTGTTTAGCTGCCGCCACCATATTGATAAGCGCTGCTTTCGTTTCAGGCCATTTACGTGTCTTCAAACCGCAGTCTGGATTTACCCAGAGGTTTTTTGCGGGCAGCAGTTTTGATGCCTTTTCAAGCAACGCGCTCATTTCTTCCACATTCGGTACACGGGGTGAATGAATATCATATACGCCGGGACCGATCTCATTCGGATAGCTGAAGTTGGCAAATGCTTCCAGCAATTCCATTTGAGAACGGCTTGTTTCGATGGTAATGACATCTGCATCCATTGCCGCAATATGCTCAATAATATCATTGAACTCGCTATAACACATATGCGTGTGTATTTGTGTTTCATCCGTTACCCCACTGGCCGAGATCCGGAATGCTCTTACTGCCCAATCAAGGTAGTTGCCCCAGTCTTTTTTACGAAGCGGTAAACCTTCGCGAATGGCTGGTTCATCTATCTGTATGACCCTGATGCCTGCTGCTTCCAATGCTGTCACCTCATCACGTATGGCAAAAGCAATCTGGTTGGCTGTAAGAGAGCGGGCCTGGTCATCTCTTACAAAAGACCATTGCAGGATTGTTACGGGCCCTGTTAACATACCCTTCATCAGTTTGTGTGTATGGTCCTGTGCAAACCTGGTCCATTTAACGGTCATATTTCCCGGCCTGCTTACATCACCATAGATCACAGGTGGCTTTACACAACGGCTGCCGTAGCTCTGCACCCATCCGTTTTTTGTAAATAAAAAACCATCCAGCTGTTCACCAAAATATTCTACCATATCATTCCGCTCAAATTCCCCATGTACCAATACATCCAGTCCGATCTCTTCCTGCCAGCGGATAGCGTCAATTGTTGCTTTTCCGATAGCATCATCATATTGTTCTTGTGAGAGTTCAGTCTTTTTCAATTTTGCTCTCAATTGCCGGATATCGTCTGTTTGCGGGAATGAACCAATGGTAGTTGTAGGAAACAGGGGCAACCTGAAATTATCCTGTTGTATTTTTTGTCGTTTTGAAAAATGACTTTGACGGCTGTCATCTTTATCTGTAATAGCAGCCACTCTTTGTATCACTGCTGGTTTATGTATTAACGTAGATTGACGCCGGCTTTCAATAGCCTCCTGGTTTTTTGTTAATGATGAGCGATTGCCCGAAGCAATCTCGTGCAATTCATGTATCTCATTCAACTTTTGTTTGGCAAATGCCATCCAGTTCCTGATCTCACCGGGAATAGCCGTTTCAAGGTCAAGGTCAACAGGCGTGTGTAATAATGAACAGGAAGGAGCAATCATAACTCTTTCACTACCTACTATTGCAACTGCTTTTTCAATGAGTGATAAGGATTGTACAAAATCATTTTTCCAGATATTCCGGCCATCGATCACACCCAGCGACAGGGTGAGCTTTTCAGGTATAACGGATAAGACTTCCTCCAGTTGCCGCGGAGCCCTGACCAGGTCAAGGTGTAAGGCACAAACCGGGAGATTGACTGCCAGCGATATATTATCCTGTAAACCTTCAAAATAAGTGCTGACCAGTATTTTAATATGCGGGCAATGCTTTTTTATTGCGGCATAGGCATATTGAAAAGCCTGTTTTTCTTTCTCATTCAAATCCATTGAAAGAAATGGTTCGTCCATCTGGATCCATTCAGCTTTGTAATCTTCCTTTAACCGGGTGAGTATATCAATATACACTGGCACCAGCTTATTGATCAGATCAATCCTGTTAAAATTGACGACCGCCTCATCTCCCTGCTTTGTTTCCGATGGTTTTTCTTTCCCTAACAACAGGTACGATACAGGTCCTATCAATACCGGCTTTGGGGTTTTGTCAATGCTTGCCTTTGCACCACTAAAATCGCTGAAGATCTTGTTGGAGAATATCCTGAATTCCTGGTTTTCAGTAAATTCAGGAACAATGTAATGATAGTTGGTATCGAACCATTTTGTCATTTCCATTGCTTTGATATCAAGACCGTCTCGTTGATAACCACGTGCCATGGCAAAATAGAGATCGATCTCCGCGTTATCCTGCACATCTGTTACCACCGATGCATACCTGTTTGGAATAACGCCTAATAAGAGAGACATGTCAAGCACATGATCATAGAAGCTGAAATCATTGCATGGAATGAGATCGATGCCTGCTTCATGTTGCATTTTCCAATGCTGCTCACGAAGATTTTTAGCGACCAGGAACAGCTCTGAACGGCTGATCCTGCCTGACCAGTACTGTTCACAGGCTTTTTTGAGTTCACGATTGGCGCCCATACGTGGGTAGCCGAGATTGTTTTTTAGCATACGCAAAAACTTTTAGGTTAAACATTAAATAAATAATGCCTTTACGTTTAAGTGTATGCTTTCGGAAATGAGTAGAGTTGGCATATCAGTACGGGCAGTCGGACCTCACTGTATTGCGGAGGACATGCTATTGCCTGACTATATGACCATGACTGCTGCTTCAAGTTGCGAAAGCATTCGTCTCAATTTTCAGGCAAGTATCCTGGCTTGTAACATGCAGTCGTTCTTCTCATCCTGTATGGCGGACAATGAACATAGGTGACTGCAACTTTAGTGTTACTTACAGTTGCGCAACAGCCCGTGATTTACACACGGTTCCT
>CAZGSG010000107.1:0-18257 GCA_964528095.1 uncultured Terrimonas sp. | reverse complement strand
TACCACCCACTTTGGCGGCTTCCTGGCGTGCACCGATCTGGCGCATTTCCACTTTTACTTTGAATTCGGACGCATATACCTTGATCAGTTCGCGAAAATCGACCCGGCCATCAGCGATATAGAAAAAAGTTGCCTTTCTTCCATCTGCCTGCATCTCTACCTGGCTGATCTTCATATCGAGCCGGAGTTGTTTGGCAATGGCGCGACTACGGATCACAGCTTCCGGTTCACGGGATTTATTCTGGTTCATCAGGTCTATATCCCGGTCGGTAGAAGGACGTAAGACTTTTTTCATTTCCGCATTGTCTTCCTTAACCCCCCGTTTTTTCATTTGCAAACGAACGATCTCGCCGGTCAGCGACACTTCTCCTACATCAAAACCACTTACACCTTCTACAGATATCAGTTCACCCTTTTCAAATTCCTGTAAGGTCACATTACGAAAAAAATCTTTGCGGGTGCCTTTATTGAAACTCACCTCTATTACTTTACAGTAACTATTGATATCTGCCATCGGCAGGTTGCGCAGCCAATCGTGCGTATTCATCCTGTTACATCCACCGGTACTACAGCCGCCATTACTTTTGCAACCGCCTGGCTTACCTCCGGTAGAGGTACTACAACTACTACATCCCATTAAGTAAAATTTTTACGCTTAAAAATGACAGAGAGGAAGGTAAAAGATCAGGTTGCAGAATATCTATTAAGCCTCATTCCTGTCTCCATAGTTTCAACAGTGGAGACAGATCACAGTTTCATTCTTTTATGTCCTGTTCGCTATTCAGCAAAGAGAACGAGTTATGAATGAATATATGGACTGAAAAATAAGACATGATAAAAACAAAAAATATGTACTGCACCGGCTCACAAATTACTCTTTCCCTACTCTGAACTATGAACCCGATTTTTTAAATCCGGGCCCTAGTCTACCAAAAATACAATTTTGTCCTGAATGATATGGTATATCTTGATGGTAAGGGCATGAAAGAGCATTTTGGCATTGGCGTTTCGCTCGATGTAGTAAGCAGCTTTGTCCAATTCCTCCACAATAGCTTGCTGCTGAGCAATATCGGCGATCTTACTATTCAATTTTCGGGCAAAATCCTTTTCCGTTTCAGAAAGATTCAGACTGTCGCCCATCACCCGGTAGCGTATGGCCTGCTCCAGAATATGATTAAAATAGCGCAGGAATTGCTTCTGTTTTTCACGACCCAGTTTACTCACCTCTTCCACCCACTTTGTCTGGGCAATCGGTCCGGTTCTTAAAATAGCATTCAACCAGTCTTTTAAAAGACTTTGCCAATCCTCATCCGCATGTTGCACCAGCTGCATGGCTTCGCGGTAGTTTCCTTCGCTCACACCTGCTACCTGCCGGGCGATCACGGGGTCTGTTTTGTGGCGACTGACCAGGGCTTCCTCCACTTCTTTGGTTTCCAGGGCAGGTACTCTCACCAACTGGCAACGGCTCAGTATTGTTTGCAATACCAGGGATTCATTTTCGGCTACCAGCAGGAAAAGAGTATTGGGTGGAGGCTCTTCAATTACTTTTAGTAATTTATTTCCTTCGTTACCCAGGTATTCCGGCATCCAGAGCACCAGGATCTTGTACTCACTTTCAAAACTCTTCAGGTTCAGTTTGCGGATGATGTCATTACATTCATTAGCTGTAATATTCCCTTGCTTATTTTCTGCGCCTATAAACTGAAGCCAGTCGTATACATTTCCGTAAGGATACAATTTGATGAATTCTCTCCATTCCGAGATATAATCAGTACTAATAGGAGGAGTGCCCGCTTTTTTAGTGACCACCGGGTAGGAAAAATGAATATCCGGGTGTACATATTGCTGTGCTTTTGTGCAGGCAGCACATACCCCACAGGCATCAGTAAGCCGAGCGGGTTGAACAACCACATTATCCACAGCCTCACCAAAAAGAGAAGGCGTTGTATCACCAAAATTTTTTGCGCTCACTTTTTCGCATACGATGAATTGCGCAAAGGCCAGCGCCAGCGATAATGCGCCGCTTCCTTCCTTGCCAAGAAATAACAATGCATGCGCAAGACGATTGTCCTGCATCAGTTCGGGCAACTCTTTTTTGAGTTCTTCCTGGCCTATGATATTGCTGAATAGCATGAAGGGCGAAATTAAGGGTTTCAAAAAAAATCGGGCAACGCATTGTAGAGACGCAATGCATTGCGTCTCTACATGTTTCCAAAATCCCTTATGATTTCTTCTGCATGCGCCTTATTTTTTGGACGCAGATAAATCTTTCGGATAATTCCCTTTTCGTCTATCAGAAAAGTAGTGCGGTAAAGACCCATGTACTTTCTACCATATAATTGTTTTTCACCCCAGACACCGTATTTATCAATAATAGCATGTCCTGTATCGGCGATCAGCGTAAAGGGCAATGAGAATTTGTCTTCAAATTTCTTATGACTTTTTATGTCATCGGGGCTAACGCCGATGACCGTGATACCGCTCTTTTTTAATAAACTGTAGTTATCTCTCAAGTTACAGGCCTGTATTGTGCAGGTGGGCGTATCGTCCTGCGGATAAAAATAAAGCGCAACTTTTTTGCCGAGATAATCTTTTAAAGCAATCTTTTTCCCATCCTGGTCTGTTCCTGAAAATACCGGAGCTTTTGATCCTTCCGTTAAAAATGTGGACATAGTTAATTAGAATAAATAATTGACTGCGGAAATACAAAAAACGATATGCTTTCCGCAGCATAAATTAAACTCATTTCTTTTTCTTCACCGGGGCCTTCTTTTTTGTAGTAGCGCCAGACTTTTTAACGCCTTTTTTCACCACTTTCTTTTTCTTTACTGGTGGGGTATAAGGATACTTTTTAAACCACCATGTTTTGCTGGTCTGGTTGCCAACCAGGTCTTCTACCGTTACCTTGAGTTCGTGTATACCATCCGGGCAACGCTCATCAAAAATATAGATCCAGTTGCGTCCTTTATCATTGGTAAACCGTAGCCATTTGCCGTCCAGCTCTGCGCGAAAACTTTTAATGCCGAAATTATCTGAAGGCGTAAATATGATACGGCTCGCGGGACTTAGATCAACCGTATCTCCCTTGCCTAATTCATTAATCGCTGGCGCGATAATATCTGCATATGCCTGGAAATTTCCAAAGTCTCCAAAATCCGCGGTCATCCACTCTCCCTTCCAGTTGGCTTTTCGTACATTCCTGCTACTACGATAGGTGCGCTGGATCACAATTTTATTCTTCCATTCTTCCGGTATGGGTTTATCTGCTTTGATCCGCACGGTCAGGTTGCCCTGCACAGGCAGTACCGCTTCATTTAACTGTTGTATTGCTGATACGGCATAGGATGCTGCAGACGGATTGCGGTAATAAAATGCAAAAACCGTATCATAAAGGCAGCTTTCCGGCAGGTATACTTCAAATTCCGGTTTCTCGAATACATTTACATAATTCGGTATAAATTTTTGGGAGAGGTTTGTTGTAGCAGCTTTAAACAATTCTTCTTTGTATTGAATTAAAAAATTCACAACCGACATATTCTGGTAAGCGTCACGAATTTCAATACGAACCGCGTGCGTTGCGGTATCGGTGAGATGAATGAGACCATCACCTTGAGGTAAATGGTATACCCCGCTTTTGTCACCGGGCAAAGGAGATAAATGTTGCATAAAAGCGCCGCCATTGAACCGCAGGGGATAGTCGATATGCGCATTCATATAAGCGGTGGCTACATAATCAATACTGTCTATAATAAACTCACTGATGAGCCGGTCATCCAGCAGGATTTTTGCTGAATAGATACCATCCTGGTTAGCAGAACCTGTTATCTTGTCGAAAGCCTGTATTGAAAAACTCAGCTTGTCGGTCCCTGTTTTTACAACGGGTATTTTAGGAATGATGTATCCGCTATCTGTACTCTTTAATGCAAGAAACTGCGGTGCCTGGTAATAAGTGCTTTTGTTCCGGTCATACAAAGCGAGTTTTATTAACGAAGGCTTTACATTGTCCGCAAGCGGAAAGCCAAATAGTAAAGGATTGAGACATTTATCAGACTTTGTATCACGGATCTCGAAATGTACATGCGGACCCTGTGAGCCGCCGGTACTACCACTATAAGCGATCAATTGTCCCTTGCTTACCGGGAACTGGTCTTTTGTAAAATCAAGTTCAATGGCCCAGCTTTCCCTGCTGTATTGCTGCTCAACCACATATTTTTCTATAGCCGGGGCAAAATCATTCAGATGCCCGTACAGCGTAGATAAACCATTGGGGTGATTAATAATAATAAACCGCCCAAAGCTTTGTGGCCGAATGCCGATATGTGCGATATAACCAGCCGCAGCAGCGTATACCAGTTGATTTTCTTTTTGGTTTGTGCGGATATCAAGACCCATATGCCAGTGATTGGGGCGCAATTCCCCGAGATTGGCTACTATATCGGGTTTCAGATCAAGTGGCCACCGGAAATAATTCCTGGGGTAATCGGGTAGTCGCTGGGTAAGTCCTGCAAATGGCAATAATACTGTCAGCAATAAGAGTGAAAAAAGAAGTCTTCTCAATGAATCGAAATTAGTGGATTAAAAAAGGCAAATTTAACTCATAATGCCGGGTACATTAATTCAAAATTAAAAATGCAAAATTCAAAAATTGACCTGGGTAGGAGGAACTGTTTGAGATGTAGGGGGCTTGTACCAAGCTTAGCCGAAGGACAAGAGAAGGGTTAATGAACAATTATCCGGGCTGAAGAGCTTCGACAGATATGTGTATCCAGATCAAATGGCAGTTTTTTACTAACTAACGCTGATTAAATTAAAAATGTAAACACCGCTTTGCGGTAACTATTTTTGACTTTTTAATTTTGATTTTTGAATTTTCCATTTCCGTTGAAAATTGCTTTCAAAAAAACCCTGCATTCCCTTACTTTTGCGCAATTTGTTTTTTCAAACCGAGCTATTTCGGGCCCAATTTTAAACAAAAAATGCCAAAAGATACTTCCATTCAGTCCGTCCTGATCATTGGATCAGGTCCTATTATTATCGGCCAGGCCTGTGAATTTGACTATTCCGGTACGCAAGCCGCACGCAGTCTTCGTGAAGAAGGTGTTAAGGTATATCTCATTAACAGTAATCCGGCCACCATCATGACCGACCCGATGATGGCAGACAAAGTATATCTCCTGCCTTTAACGGTCGAGAGTATTGAGCAGATACTTGAAGAAAATAAAATAGATGCCGTATTGCCTACAATGGGTGGTCAGACTGCATTGAACCTGGCAAAAGAGGCCGAAGATCTCGGTATCTGGGAAAAATACGGCACACGCCTGATCGGAGTGGATATCAAAGCCATTGACAAAGCAGAGGACAGGGAGAAATTCCGTCAGTGGATGATCCAGCTTGGAGTACCCGTTGCTCCTGCAAAAACAGCCAACTCCTTTCTGGAAGGAAAAGAATTTGCACAGGAAATAGGATTTCCACTGGTTATTCGCCCTTCATTCACCCTTGGCGGTACCGGAGGCGGATTTGTACATGATAAATCAGAGCTGGACGAAGCGCTGAACAGGGGTTTGCAGGCTTCTCCAATTCATGAGGTGCTGGTAGAAAAAGCCGTATTGGGCTGGAAAGAATTTGAACTGGAATTATTGCGGGATGCAGCCGATAATGTATGTATCATTTGCACGGTGGAGAATTTTGATCCGATGGGTATTCATACCGGCGACTCTATTACGGTGGCACCGGCCATGACCTTGAGTGATACAGCAATGCAATTGATGCGGAATACTGCGATCAGGATGATGCGCGACCTGGGAAATTTCTCCGGCGGTTGCAACGTACAGTTTTCACTGAACCCCGATACTGAAGAGATCATTGCTATCGAGATCAATCCCCGGGTGAGCCGTTCCTCCGCGCTTGCTTCCAAAGCAACAGGATATCCTATTGCCAAGATCGCAGCCAAGCTGGCCATCGGGTTTAATCTCGATGAACTGGAAAACCAGATCACCAAAACCACCTCGGCGTATTTTGAACCCGCGCTGGATTATGTTATTGTAAAAATACCACGCTGGAATTTTGATAAATTTAAGGGAGCGAATGACACCCTTGGATTGCAGATGAAAAGTGTAGGAGAAGTAATGGCGATAGGCAGAAGTTTTACTGAAGCTATTCAGAAAGCCTGCCAGAGCCTGGAAAATAATGCAGTAGGACTTGGCTATTATGGTAAAAGCCTGATGCATGCGGATGACCTGCTTGAATACATCAAGACTCCGAAATGGGATCGCATTTTCCGTATCAAGGATGCTTTGATGGCGGGTATTTCGGTGGGCACTATTTCAAAAGCCACCAATGGTATTGATCGTTGGTTCCTCTATGAAATACAGAAGATCTGCACAATTGAAAAAGAGATTGCAAAGTATGATCTGGATACATTGCCGATTGAATTATTAAGAGAAGCCAAGGTGAATGGGTTTAGTGATGAACAGATCAGCAGGATAACCGAACATGGTGATGAAGAAGATGTTTATAATAAAAGAAAAGAAGCGGGCATTACCAGGGTATATAAAATGGTAGATACCTGTTCGGCGGAATTTGAAGCAAAGACGCCTTATTTCTATTCTACTTTCGAGGAAGGGAACAGTAATGAAAGTAAGGTCTCCGACAAGAAAAAGATCATCGTACTTGGTTCAGGGCCTAACAGGATAGGACAGGGTATCGAATTTGATTATTGTTGTGTACATGGCTTATTGGCCATTAAGGAATGCGGCTACGAAGCGATCATGGTTAACTGCAATCCCGAAACTGTTTCCACCGATTTTGATATGGCAGATAAGCTATATTTCGAACCGGTATATTGGGAACATCTCTGGGAGATCATCGAGCATGAAAAACCAGAAGGAGTGATCGTGCAATTAGGGGGACAGACAGCATTGAAACTGGCAGAGAAACTGCATGCAAAAGGAATAAAGATCATCGGAACCTCCTATGATAGCATGGACATAGCGGAAGACCGTGGCAGGTTCAGCGACCGTCTCAAGGAGCTGGATATTCCTTACCCCGACTATGGTACAGCGTATGATGTGGATGAGGCGCTTGTTGTTGCCAATAAAGTTGGATACCCGGTGCTGGTGCGTCCTTCGTATGTACTGGGTGGTCAGCGGATGCGGATCGTGATCAATGATGATGAAGTGGAAAACGCGGTTGTGAGCCTGCTAAAACATATACCAGGTAATAAAATCCTGATCGATCATTTTCTTGATCGTTGCCAGGAGGCGGAGATCGATGCCATCTTCGACGGAGAGAACTTTCATGTAATGGGAGTAATGGAGCATATCGAACCTGCAGGTATTCACAGCGGTGATAGCAATGCTGTGCTGCCACAGTTCAATCTATCTCCACTGATAGTACATACAATGGAAGAATACGCGGAAAAAATAGCCCGTGCATTGAACATTAAAGGATTGATCAATATCCAGTTTGCGATAAAGAATGGAAGCGTATACGTGATCGAAGCAAACCCCAGGGCTTCCCGCACTACGCCATTTATTGCAAAGGCGTACCAGATACCTTACCTGAACATTGCCACCAAGGTGATGATCGGATCACACACATTGAAGGACTTCACTTTTGAAAAAAAGCTGAAGGGTTTTGCCATCAAGGAGCCGGTATTCAGCTTTAATAAATTTCCCGGTGTGAATAAAGAACTTGGACCTGAAATGAAGTCAACCGGTGAAGCCATCCGGTTTATCAAGGATCTGCGTGATCCGTATTTCAGACAACTATATAAGGATAGAAGTATGTACCTCAGTAAATAATCTTAACACACAAAAGGAAAAATGCAAAAAGAGTTCTTGTTTTTGCATTTTTCCTTTTGCATTTTGAATTGCTCAGACTTCCGCAATCCCGTGCTTTATCGCATACATCACCAGGCCAACACGGCTATGCACTTTTAATTTATTAAAAAGAGATTGCCGGTAATCATCGACAGTACGGGGGCTTAAAAACATTTTAGCAGCAATGTCCTTATAAGATAGTTCGGAACAGGTCCAACGCAAAAACTCCCTTTCTTTCTCATTTAACACTACTTCTTTTCCGCCGGGTAGTGCATCGTGGTGCAGACCGCTTACCAGTTTGCCCGAAACGTATTCCGAGAGATAAACATTTTTATTCATTACAGAGTCAAGGGCTTCTTTAAGTTCTGCGGGGTCAGTATTTTTTAACAGGTAGCCCTTTGCACCGAGCCTGAACATTTTAATAATGCTTTTTTCATCGCTCAGCATGGATAGGGCCAGTACTTTAATATAAGGATGGTTCTTATTCAACCATTGCGTGGTTTCAAAACCATCCATCTCGGGCATGTTCAGATCGAGTAATACGATATCGGGTATGACATGCTGCTGAATCCTCGCACGCAGTTCTTTACCATTATCAGCTTCAGCAATGATAGTATAACCTTCAAACGTGTTAATAAGGTTTGCCAAAGCGTTTCGTAATAGTCGATGGTCGTCGGCAATAGCGACTTGTATTTTCTTGGTAGTTTTTGACATGGTCACTCTTCTAAAGGTAGTTCTATCAAAAGTGTTGTGCCCTTATTGGGCGAGCTATCAATCGTCAGGTCTGCACCGATCAATTTAGCTCTATTGTAAAGACTTTTTAAACCAACTCCGCTGGAGGCGTCGGTGGATTTTCTTTTTTCGGCTACATTAAAGCCAGAGCCATTATCGGCTATCTCCATGACAAAAATAGTGTCTGAGAAACTCAAATGAACACTTATTTCAGTAGCTCCGGCATGTTTAAGGATATTGTTAAGGGCTTCCTGGAAGATCCGGAAGATAAAAATAGGTTTCTGTTCATCAAAGAAAATTTCTGAACCAGACAGTTCAAAATGAACATCTGCAACGCCGGCTTTTTTTACAGAATACAATTCAAAACGAATGGACTCTGCAAGCCCTATTTGTGCGATACGGTCTGAATGAAGACTCTTGGTGAGGTTAGAAAGATCAACAATTGCCTTATTTAATATTTCCTGTGAATTTCTGATCTGTTCCGAACCCGGAAATCCCTGGTCAACGGGCACAATCGAAAGAGATAATTTGGCAACAGATAACATCTGGCCGATATTATCATGAAGTTCCTGTGCAATGGTCTTTAGTGTATTTTCCTGTATCTCCAATTGGGAGCGGAGCGCTTCCTTTTCGTACATATCTTTTAACCGCTCCATTTCCTGTTCCTGCCGCTGTTGCCGTCGCTGGTATAAAAAAAGAATTGTAACAATAAAGCCTACCAGGAGCAACCCCAAAATAATACCTACGATGGTGACAAAATATATTTCCTGGTTTTTATACATAAATATGCGATCGTGAATAAAGAATATAAAAAGCAATTCAGGATAGTAATGATAAGCCTGAAATTTTTTATGATCAGTTTTGAAATGCCACTCAAATAATTAAACATACCAAATAAAGGAAATCCACAGCAATAAAAGAATAATAAACCGGAGCAAATCCAAAAGGCAGGATTATTTAACAGCTTTACTGATTTTGGCAGACGGAATAATTCAAAAAAATAATAAATACACGAGATAACGATCAACAGGCATCCAATGGCATATGTAACGCTATGAAATGCTTTCATTTTCTGGATATAATAGATATTTATGACTGCTGCAATAGCATATAAAACTATTGATGCCCAGATTATTTTTTTTACAATAGGCTTATTAATAATTAAAGCGATTATCCATAAGTAAACACAGAATTCAAAAACAGAAAAGAAATTATAAAATGCGAGGTTAGGTTGATTGTTGTAAGATTGATAAACCCCATACGTTTCCGCCAGCAGCGTCAGGCCTAAAAAAATCGAAAATAATTTTAGATAATAATATTCCTGTGGTATATTTTTTCGAAAAATAGTTAAGCTCGCAAGGAAACTAATGCCAATAAAGTATATATAGCCTGGCACGAAAGACATCATGGCCTTTTAGATATAAAAATAAGATTATAAAAGATAAAACCTCCGGGTAATGGAGGTTTTATCTTTTATGAGGCATTTTATATTAAGCGACAACAACACCGTCTTCGCCTTTGTCGATAATAATGGTTCTGACGCCGCCAAGACCGCCAAAATCATCGCCATTATTACAGAATGGAGGACAGATAGATCCCAGGTTGTACGCCAGGATAGTAGATCCTTTGTCTGTAGGAATATAAATGTCCTTATTTGTAGTACCGCTTACAGACTCTTTCGTTTTTGTTGCAACAAGCACAACTGTCTGGCGACCCGCATATAAAGGGCGTTCAGTAAAATCCTCGCTATACGCACCAAAATAGATTTTTATTCCGTCGGCGCCATGTGTTTTGATCTTTTCTATATATTCTTCCAACTCTTCTACACTATACCATACACTCAATGAATCTTCTTTGCCAAGACGCTGGGAATTATGTGCCCAACGGTCTTTTTTGTAATTTTTCAGAATGGTGTTTACATGTTCAGTACTTACAAGCTTTCCAGCCTTTAATGATTTTTTTTTAATGTCTAACATAGCCTTAAAATTTAGGAGGTTACAAATAGTCGTTCTTTTGATAAAGCTATGCTGAGGTCTGGAAGTACAGTGTAGTAAACCTCCTATTATCAATGAATTACAAATTAAACATATTTGTAAAGTGTAGATTGTCAAATATTAATGTGCAAATTACTAAAAAAATACCGTTGTTTTATTATATAATGACGGGTAAAATAATAGGTGATTTCACCGTATAAAAAAGGGGGTGTATACCACAAAAAAATAATGAAAGCACCCTCTTTCTTCAAAAAATACGTTTAAACCGTATAAAAAAGGGAAAAACTGCGGGAAAGACTCCTTTTTTGGCCGATAAAAAAACAATTCAGGAAGAGGGTATCACGATGGCCATCTGCATAGCCCTGGCTACCTTTTCCCAATGTCAACCCATATTATTCCCCCGTGGAAAAAGGCTCCCTTTATCCGGATCTTCTTTTTTCTGGTACCCGGCATTCTGATTCAATTCTATCTGCCACAGAAGCCACAAGTCATTTGGGGCGCTCTTCTTTTCGCCACTACCTGTCTTATATTCTTCTTCTTCATCTCTTCCTTTGCCAGGTTTCACCTCTTGATCTTTAGCGGTCTCTCTATCGGCATTCTATTTATATCATTAGGGGCTTTATTGGTTTTGAAACAAGATATCGGTAACGACCCCGGTTGGATAGGAGCAACCTATAAAGCCAGCGATGCGGTTATTATTACGCTTGATGAGCCGCCAGTGGAAAAAACCCGCTCATTTAAAGCAAGCTGTACCGTATCCAGCCTGCTGAGGAATGGAAAACTTATTCCCGCAAAAGGGCGGATCATCCTTTATTTTGAACAGGATTCCCTTCTTTCAGTGCCAACTTACGGTGACCGGCTAATTACCAGGAAACCTTTACAGGCAATCAGGAGTTCGGGAAACCCCGGTGCTTTTGATTACAAACGTTTCTGCATTTTCCAGGATATTTCGCACCAGCTGTTCCTGCAATCGAATGATTTTGTATTGCTGCCAGGCAAAAATGAAAACTGGCTGTATCGATTTCTTTACAGCACCCGTAAACATGTACTGGCTATTCTTCGTAAAAATATAAACGATAAAAAACAGGCAGGGCTTGCTGAAGCATTGCTTATCGGGTATAAAAATGACCTGGATAAAACCCTCGTTCAATCTTATACTAATACTGGTGTTGTACATATCATAGCCATTTCAGGACTACACCTGGGTTTGATCTATTGGCTACTTGTCAGGATCGTCAAACCGTTGCAACGAAAAATAAAACTACGATGGTTACCTCCGTTACTCGTGATAACAGGACTATGGTTATTTAGCCTCCTGGCAGGAGCACAGCCTTCTGTACTTCGTTCTGCTATCATGTTTTCCTGCATCGCCCTGGCAGAAGGATTGTCGAGAAAAACCTCTATTTATAATTCGCTGGCGTTTTCTGCAATGGCATTACTCTGCTACAACCCTTACTGGTTATGGGATGCAGGTTTCCAGTTGTCTTATGCCGCGGTATTAAGCATTGTTATGTTCAACCAGTCTTTATATAACCTTTTTTATTTTAAGAACAGGTTCGTCGATATTCTTTGGAAAATGAATACAGTTACACTTGCCGCACAGGTGCTCACTATACCTGTTAGTATTTATCATTTTCATCAGTTCCCTAATTATTTCCTGTTCACCAATTTTATAGCGGTTCCGCTTTCCAGCCTGGTACTTATTGCAGAAATTGTGCTTTGCTGTGTTGCATTTCTTCCTTTTGTAGCGGCTATTATCGGCAAACTGATCGGTTGGCTTATCTGGCTGATGAACTGGTATGTGGAAAGAATAGAGCTACTTCCGTTTGCGCTTGCAGACAGACTGGAAATTAATGTACTGCAGGCCGCGATACTCACGATTTTTTTTGCTGCATTTGCGTTCTGGATAGTTGGGCACTCGGTGACGGGATTTAAGACCGGCCTTATTGCCTTCGTTATATTTTTATCTGTTCGGTCCGTATCTTTTATAAAGGCAGCAAGACAACAGAAAATAGTTGTTTACAATATCCCCCAACACCAGGCAATTGACATAATGGACGGTAGAAATGTATATTTTATAGGGGATAGTGGCCTGGCAGCCGATCAATATGCGCAAAATTTTCACCTGCGGCCATCGCGGACCCAAAGCCGTGCCGGGAAAGTCATAATCCCCTTCTCCCTTAAAAAGGGAGTAAACTATTTATCTTACCGCTCCTGCAAAATAATGCTGATAAACGAGACCAGCCGGTTCTCTCGCGCACAAGACATACAACCAATAGACCTGCTTATCATCTCAAAAAACCCCAAACTCTATCTCAATACGCTTCTGCAAACATTTCGCCCAGGACAGGTTGTGTTCGACGGATCTGTTCCCTACTGGAAACTCGGGTATTGGAAAAAGGATTGCGATTCATTAAAAATTCCCTGGCATGATGTAAGCTTGCAGGGCGCCTTTGTGATGAAGCTTAATTGAGTTAGTTTTGCGCCTTCCAAAGCAAGTTTCCACGATTTAAGAAGTTCAAAATGCTGTAAGCAATAAATAGTACTAATTATCATGAACAAAAAGATCCAGTCTGCGCTCATTTCTGTTTTTTATAAAGATGGCCTCGAAAATATTGTAAAGGAGTTATCGGCATTAGGTGTGACCATCTATTCTACAGGTGGTACCCAACAATTTATTGAAGGTCTTGGCATCAGCGTTATACCAGTAGAAAGCCTGACCACTTATCCTTCAATTCTTGGTGGTAGGGTAAAGACCCTGCACCCTTCTGTATTTGGCGGTATCCTCGGAAGAAGGGACAATGAAACGGATGTACAGGAGATGCAACAATATAAAATCCCTGAACTTGATCTGGTGATAGTAGATCTTTATCCATTTGAAGAGACCGTGGCCACTACAACAGAAGAGAAATTAATTATTGAAAAAATAGATATCGGCGGTCCTTCTATGATAAGAGCCGCGGCCAAGAATTTTAAGGACGTGCTGGTAGTATCAGCAAAAAAAGAATACGCAGGGTTGGAGCAATTGCTCAAGGAACAGAAAGGGGAAACCTCCCTCGAGCAACGTAAAGCTTTTGCAGCAAAAGCTTTTGAAGTGGTGGCGCACTATGATGTAGCGATTGCAAAATATTTTAATCCATCCGGATCACTGTTCTTTCTTGAATCCATCACCAATCCAAAAGCGATGCGCTATGGTGAGAATCCACATCAATCCGGTATATTTTATGGCGAGTTATCAGGCCTGTTTGATCAATTGAATGGAAAGGATCTTTCTTATAATAACCTGGTTGATGTAGATGCAGCAGTACAACTTATCAGCGAGTTTGCCATTGCTGCCCCTGAAGTGGATCCAGGCAACATCACTTTTGCTATTATTAAACATACCAATGTTTGCGGTATAGCCCAACGCTTATCTGTAAAAGAAAGCTGGGATGCAGCATTGGCGGGCGATCCGGAAAGCGCATTTGGCGGCGTATTGGTTACCAATGGCACCATCGATAAAGCTACTGCAGAAGCGATCAGCGAAATATTTTTTGAAGTACTTATTGCTCCCGCATTTGATGAAGCGGCATTGAGTATTCTCAAATCAAAGAAAAACCGGATCCTTCTCCAATTAAAAGCCCATCCGCATAATAAGGAACAGTATAAATCTGTATTGAATGGTGTATTGATCCAGGGTGTTGACGAAGGCAACTATGCCGAATGGAAGGAAGCAGGTGGCCGGGACACGACACCGGAAGAAAAAGAGGACCTCATTTTTGCGAATCTGGTATGCAAGCATCTGAAATCAAATGCAATTGCACTGGTGAAAAATAAGCAACTGGTTGGTAAAGGATGCGGGCAAACCAGCAGGATCGACTCTTTAAGGCAAGCAATTGAAAAGGCCCGCCAATTTAATTTCGAACTGACAGGTGCAGTAATGGCAAGCGACGCTTTTTTTCCTTTTAATGATTGCGTGCAAATGGGACATGAAGCAGGTATTGTCTCTTTTATTCAGCCCGGTGGTTCTATCCGTGATAATGATTCGATAGCATACTGTAAGGAACATAACCTATCAATGGCCATTACAGGGTTGAGACATTTTAAACACTAAATGAATAACATCGTAAATTCAAAAAATTCGGACACATAAAATATAACAGTGCAGAGTTTTGCTTTCCCTATTTCCCTTGAACCGATTTGATATATATAAAACCTTAACCTACACAGCCGATACATTCAGGCAATTAGCCGTTTTTAATCCCCTTACCATTCGCAAAAAAGGTACAAGATCTAAAGCGATCTTTGCATTGGCGATGGTGTGTTTTCTCTGGGGCACTACCTGGATCGCTTCCAAAGAAGGAGTTCGCCATATGCCCGCGCTGCAAATGGCCGGTATACGACAGTTTCTCGGAGGCATTGGGTATGTAGTGTTTTTTTTATGTAAAGGAGTGAAACTTCCGAAAGGAAAAGAATGGATACCGGTCATCATATTAAGTTGCCTGAATTTTACATTAAGTAACGGGCTTAGTACCTGGGGCGTTCAATATATTTCCGCTGGTCTTGGCGCGATAATGGGTGCCATTTTCCCACTATGGATCGTAGTCATCGGGTTATTTTCTTCCAGGGAAAAATTCCCTGCTCTTGCTATGATTGGATTGCTGCTTGGATTTGGGGGCGTATGTATAATATTTTATGAGCATCTCCAGGATTTTCTTATCGCAGACTTCCGCTTTGGTATTCTTCTTTCACTGGTCGCTACATGGACCTGGGCATTTGGTACGATCTATACAAAAAAGCAGGCAGCTAATTTTAACCCTTATTTCAGCCTGGGATTACAAATGGTCATTTCCGGAACAGGATTATTTATACTTACACAACTCACCAATTCTCCAACAGTTAAATCAGCAATACCCCTGGCCGATATACCCTGGCAATCATGGACCGCAATCGCATACCTGGTCATTTTCGGATCCCTGATCTCATTTATCGCTTACCTGTATGCATTACAAAATCTGCCGGCGGGTCAGACATCCATTTATGCATATATCAATCCGATTGTTGCAGTAGTATTGGGCTGGTTGATCTTTGGCGAAATACTAACTGTATTTATCCTGGCAGGTACTCTCGTCACATTGATTGGGGTCTACCTCGTTAACAGGGCTTTTAAATCAATAGCACTGGAGGAGAAGCCCGAGATTAAGAGCTAAAGGCGGCGCGCTACTTTTTTGAATATTTTATTAAATTAATTCCCCTTTTTAACCGAATCAAATACAAACAAAAAACCAGCACTCTTTTTTGAGTTACATCATACGGGATCTTTTCCCTCATTCCCTCCTTTACATCTTAGCCAGGAACTGGGAATATACTTCTCGCCATTCCAGTTTCTCTGTACCCAGAAATGAATTATGCCAGATCATACTGAATAATCCGTTCACAGATTTAACGGCCTGGTAATAATGTTCCATTTCTTCCAGCGCCTGTTGTGGGGTATGTTTTAATTCATAATAGGAAGTGGCTTCCATATAGCAGAAGGGAAAGATTATCAGAGGAGTCTGTTTCTCCGCTTGCAGATCATACCAGTTGAATACAGAAGCAACGGAAGCCCTGAATCCATTGATACCGCCATAGCCCATCGAAAAATCGAATTGGATACCGTTATCAATAAGCCTGCGATATGTTTCCGGCATGGACATACGTATATAGTGCTGCCGGGATGAACGCACATTATTGCCGGTTATCCCGGCAAGTGCTGCGATCTCTTTTTTTAATAATAAAGCGCTATCGCCGCTTTGCCAGGAAGGATGAATACCCACGGGGTACCTGATGATATGATCAGCGACAAGGGATTTCATTTCTTTTTTCCCGGGGGAAATATTTTTATCATAACGCCCGGTTTTTCCTGCAAGCAGAAAAAAATAATAGGGTTTTAGTTTCTTTTCTTCGTGTAATTGGTTAAGCCAGCCAAATGCGTCAAATGGATCTTTTTGTTTGCCGGTAAGTACCTGTATCCTTTCTCTTAGTTCCTTCCATTGTCCCCTTATAAGGTTACGCAATATACCACCTGTATTACGCGACCAACCCTTGTATTTGTATGACCAGGCCATATCAATATCATAGGTAGGCAAAAAAGTAAAGGAGGAATGATAAATCGCAATACCGGGAAATCTCTTCTGTACCAATTGTTTCAGCAACTCCAGCCAGTTATTTACAAGTGGTAATTGTAAAAAATCTTCTTTAAAGGCCAGTGAATTTGTATGGTCATAACGGCCATATTCATCCGGTTGATGTGGCAGGTATTCTTCATAGCGGCTAAGCAGGTAAAAGGAGGCTGCGAAAATATCGAAAGGGATATCACCTTCTGTTTTAAAGAATGCTTTACTGCCGTTAAATTCAAAACAGTTTATGGGCTGAGGTATGATATTGTCCTGAAATAATAATGTATGTGGTTTCAACCAAAACGCGTCATTATTTATATCAGCATCACTATAGTTGATCTTCGGCCCGGTAAATTTGTTGAACTGTTCTTTATCTGTGGTAATGACAAATGGTTCATTAGCCAGTTCTTTGCCAATAAAGTCACTGATATATTGCAGTCTTGGTGTTAAGGAAGTAGTATAGAGCAGCAACGAATGGGATAATTTGAATAAATGTATTATTTATTCCCGGATTTATCTTTCCATTGCTGGTTAAATGATTTTTTGGGGAAATCTAATTTACCTCTATGTTGTGTCCACGATTTACCGATTGTATTGATCAGCCGCCCCTTCATATTTCCGTTAGCAACATTGATCAAACTGCGGCGTAGCATAGCGATCTTCCAGATTTTCCAGGCCATTTTCTCAGCAAAAGGAGCAAGACCTTCTTCCGCGGCTTCATGCCGGTTCTCCAATAATAATTCATGCAGGTTTATTTTCACTGCGCACACTTCCGTACAATTACCGCAAAGCGAGGATGCGTGACTCAGGTGCTTCCATTCTCCCAGATCCAGTAGGTTAGGTGTGATCACTGCACCGATCGGGCCGCTATAGGTAGAGGCATAGCTATGTCCGCCGATATTTTTGTAAACCGGGCACGCATTCAGGCAGGCGCCGCAACGGATACAATAAAGACTTTCGCGTTGTTTCTCATTCGCCAGGATATTCGTACGACCATTGTCCAGGAGGATCACATACATCTCTTCAGGGCCATCTGTTTCGCCTTCCTGGCGAGGTCCTGTAACGATCGTATTATAGGAAGTAATTCGCTGACCCGTACCATAGGTAGCCAGTAATGGCCAGAACAATGCGAGGTCATGCATGGAAGGAATAACTTTCTCTATGCCTGTTACAACAATATGTGTTTTGGGCATGGAGCAACTCAGCCTGCCATTCCCTTCATTTTCGGTAACGGCAATAGCGCCGATATCAGCAATGATAAAATTGGCGCCGGTTACCCCTACTTCCGCTTCTCTGTATTTAGCTCTTAATGTATCCCGGGCCACCAGTGTCAGTTGTTGAGGATTCAATGATGGGTCGGTTCCTAACTTTTCTGCAAAAAGCTTTGCAATATCCTCTTTGCTTTTATGCATGGCCGGTGTTACAATATGGTAAGGAGCTTCTCCTGCAAGTTGCTGTATATATTCACCCAGGTCTGTTTCCACGCTTTCGATACCCTGTTTTTCCAAAAAAGCGTTCAGATGAATTTCTTCTGTAACCATGCTCTTGCTCTTCACCAGCGATTTGCAATTTTT
>CAZGSG010000106.1:0-18604 GCA_964528095.1 uncultured Terrimonas sp. | reverse complement strand
GGGGCAGCATCTACACCCGTGCCGGCCGACCATTGCCAGCCGCCGTTATTAGCAGCCAGGTCGTAGTCCAATAATTTTTTTGCAAAATAAGCTTCCCCCCATCGCCAGTCGATCAGCAGGTGTTTGGTAAGAAAGGAGGCCGTGATCATGCGTACACGATTATGCATAAAGCCGGTCTCATTCAGTTCGCGCATACCAGCATCTACAATGGGATAACCTGTTTGTCCATTACACCAGGCCGCAAACTCGTTCTCATTATTGCGCCACATTATCTTATCGTACTCGGGGCGGTATGAATGCTGTACTACCCGGGGCGTATGCCATAATATCATCTGGTAAAAATCACGCCAGATCAGTTCATTCAAAAAAGTCTCATTCAGTTTACCCGCTTCTCCTGCCAGCTCGCGAATACTGATGGTACCAAACCGAAGGTGTACGCTTAAGCGCGAGGTGCCACGTATCGCGGGGTAATCCCGTTGGTTTTTATATGCTTTAATTATATCTTCTTTCCAGTTTTTAGGAGGAAAAGCAATGCCTGCAGCACTAAAATTCATTTGCCCCAGCGTAATGAACGGTTTTTCATCCTGCTTATAAAAATTAGAAAAATATTTTTTATTGGGGTAAGATCGCAGGTGAAACCCTTTTAACACGGCTTTCCATTGGCGGGAGTAAGGCGTAAATACCGCGTAATGCGTGCCATCATCTTTTACTACTTCATTTTTTTCAAAGATCACCTGGTCTTTATAGCTATGAAAACCAATACCTGTTTTCTTTAGCAGGGCTGCGATGGTTTTATCTCTTTCAGCAGCGTAGGGTTCGTAATCATGATTGGTAAATACATTTTCAATCGTATACTCTTTCAGCAATTGTATAAAAATCTCCTCGGGTGTCCCGTACCGGAGATCCAGTGTGGCCCTTTTCTTCAACAGTTTTTCCTGTAGCTGTTGCAGTGCCAGGTGAATGAACTCTACTCTCCTATCGGTTCTATCTTCCAGCTCATCCAGGATATTGCGATCAAAAATAAACAGGGGCACTACGGGGCGATTGCTTTTTAGCGCATGATACAGTCCCGCATTATCATCCAATCGCAGATCACGTCGAAACCAGTAGATGTTTATAATGTCTTTCATGAAATGCCTGTTATAGAATCGGGGTTATCATGTCCCTGTATAGCTGCTGTGTTGTTGTATTTGTATATAATTTATCCTCGTATTGTTTTACCCATCGTATTCCAGCGATGGCATTTGTCAGGAACACCTCGTCCGCGTCCAATAGCTCCTCTACGGATAATGTTCCTTCTACCACATCATATCCTGTCGCCCTCATTTGATCCAGCAACCATCTTCTCATCACTCCCATTACACAACCCTGGTCGGTACCTGGTGTAATGATCGTGCCATCTTTAATGATAAACAGGTTGGCAATGGTGGCATCGGCAATATAACCAGCGGTGTTAAGCACCAGGCAATCATTGAGCTGATTACTTTTTGCATAGCGGGCAGCCATCACGTAAGGAAGAAAATTGGCCGATTTCAGATTGGAGAAAATATCAGTTGTTTTGCGGGCTTCGGTGTAAAGTCCGATCACTAACCCGTTTTCATTAAGCATCCCCGTATGTGCAGGAAGCGGCCAGCATTCAACCAGGTAATGCAATTGCCCCGGTGCATCATATAGTCCGCCATTGCCACGAAAAGCAGAGAGTCTTACTCTTGCCGCTTCGGCGCAGTTATTTTTCCGGCAAAGCTGGATGATATCCTGTTGTAATACCTGTTTGTTAAGCAAGGCCGGTACCTCAAATTGCAGGGTAGCGAGTCCGGCGAAAAAACGTTCGAAATGCAAATCCGCCAGCGCTATTATAGCGCCTGCCACCCGCATTGTTTCAAACAGGCCATCACCGTAGCGATAGCCGCGGTTATCTGCCTGCCAGACCGGGTCGTTGGCGTTAAAAAATTTTCCATCGGCACAAATAAAATTCATGTGTTGAAAGTAACTAAAAATGTCTTATTGTGTTATGATTGCAATAAGCAGACACGTATCAGCAGCCATATGGTAGTTAAAGCAATACACTCCGATCAATAGCAGCATGTCCTGTTTGCAAGTGTATCAGGACTTTCGTTTTTTCAAGGTGTTCCTTCTACAACAATCAGAAAGGTCCTTTCGTCGATCTGATGAATAAACGACCTTTTATTTTATTAATGTTCATCGGCCTACTCCGATGCATAGTGATGTTCTTAACAAGGCTACCGGTGAACAAACAATAACCGAAGTGAATTACCAGTAAAATCTATATCACACCCGGATATACACCATGTCTCGCGGATTGCTTTCACTTTGCGATCACTTTGCCACCTCATTTCGGCCATCGCCCCGGACTGAAACAATGAAGGAGCAATGGACGAACAGTGGAGGCAAAGTGAAGAAACAGTATGGAAAATGTCATTCGTCCCACCGGTTTCCGCACACCCGTCACAGCGGTTTGCGGAGACCGTCCTCATTTTTTTGAAGAAACAGTATAGAAAATGTCATTCGTCCCAGCGGTTCCGCAAACCGTCACATGAACTCCCGAACACCGTCACATTTTTCAACAGAACAGCCGGCGTTGATAGTAGATTTGTTTGATCGGTTACAGTTAAAGAGCCATAGCGGGATTTCCGGGGTGCGCACCTGGAAGACTCAGCCCTGGCAGCGGCAGAAACCAAACAGTTCTTTGAAAAATTAAATTAACGGGCAGGTAATATCCTCGAAAAGCAAGTCATTTCCTTCATGGCCAATTGTCGGGAGCCTTGTTTTACCGGGAGGTGAGCGAATAAAAAAAGGGTCCTAATCAATAGAACCCTTTTTGAGTAAATAATTTGCCTGTCGTGCCGGTTTAAGACCAGGCCTATACTTTTGGCTGGTAACCAACGGACAGTATCATCAATAAGATCAAGTTATTGCTGCTCTACCAACCCAGCTTTTACCGCGTACATCACCAGGCCGGCCATTGATTTGGTGCCTGTCTTTTTTTTGCGGTTGTAACGGATCGCGTCCACGTTAAGTGGTCTCAGGTCTACGATGCAAGCTATTTCCCTGGTGCTTTTTTCATCGCACATCAGTTTGAGGATGGTGATCTCGTTGTCGGTCAGTTGCACATCTGCAGGCATAGACGACTCGGTAGATCTTTTTGTACGCAGACCACTCAGCAGTGCTTTGTTGGTCAGATCGTTGAAAAAGAAATCCTGTTCATATACCGCTCGGATGGCATCATAGATCATTTCTGAACCCGACTCCTTGGTCAAATAGGAATTGGCGCCGATCTCCATCATACGGGAGATAACGGAATGATCGTTGTGCATGCTAAGCATGATCACTTTTACATTGGGATAGAGTTTTTTGATCTCCGGCAATGTGGAAAGGCCATCCATAATAGGCATCTGGATATCGAGCAAAACCACATCTGGCTGAATATGACGCAGCAGGTTAAGCAGTTGCATGCCATTTTCGGCTTCTGCTACCATCTGAATGTCTTTGCGGCTGGAGAGAGAGGTCTTTACACCTGTGCGAAACAGGGTATGATCGTCTGCGATAGCTACTTTAATAACTGCGTTTGAGTCGTGGTTTTTCATTAATAATTGATATTAGAGTAAGGAACTTGGATTTGGTGTTTATTCTGGTTGCAAGATGAAAAAATCCTGCAACATATACCATAGTATAAGTACTTGATTTAAGCTTTGTGGAAACTACCAGTTTAACTAAAGGCATTGTTTACACTTAAAAAAGGGGAATATACTGCAATAAAAGATCGGATGTTTACGATCATGGCCGTAAATACCGAGGAAATGAAATCAGGTGCTACTGCTCTTGTACACATTTGAATGTGAATATATATTTGTTATCAGAAAGTTGATTGTGCGGGATGATCCGACCTCTCTCATCCATGTCCAAATACCGTCCAGAAAAATATTCCGATTCCTTTGTAAAAACCAACCGGATCTTCTGCCTTCAACTTTCTATTTTTTTTGTTCTTTATAATAGAAGCCTTTGAACCCGTTTTTAATATCCGTTATCAGCTGAAACCGATAATGACCCGAAAACACCCTGACCAAAAATCATTACCCAGGCCTTGATTTGCAAATCTTTTTCTTTCATAACAGTAACGTAAGCCCTTCCATGAGGAAGGGTTTTTTTATTTTAGGAACACCAGGAAAATCAAAAAAGCCGCGACTGAACTATTTTGCAATCCCCGATTATAAATATGGATAGTCAGGGCCAACCTGACCTGTTTTTCTTTTGATCCGTAAACCCGAAGTATATACGTTAGAATAACGCCCGCAGATCAAAAGTCGATCATTGACGTACTGTTCAATAGATACTCAATAACAATTACTCATATTTTTATTCGAGAATAATTTTAGCCGGCCGATACGTTTCTATGCTGGCCCCTTCACTTATAAAGTTCTACTTTAAACAGAATCACGATAATTCCGTTTTATTTCTCCATTTATCCATATGTTCACTTTATCGACGGCATACTAAAAGCCCGTGTATACACCTGTTTTAAAAAACAGATTCTTTACAAAATTTGCGTGTGTATGCCAGATCTTGGAAGGTATCCATATGTCTAACCAGGGTACCAAAGGCGAATCGGCTTTCTTAAGAAATGTTCTAGAATTTAATCCTATAGCAATTCTCATAAATCGGCAGGTGAAAAAAACAATTTTTAGAGTTGTTTTTCACATACGGGGGAGGGAGGAATAAATGTAGTTTAGCATCAACATATTTCGTATGAATGAACTTCTAAAAAATTGGAGTAACCAATACTTTTCAGAGCCTATACTTTTCAGTACACTTGTTATCGCCCTGTATATATCCATAAAATCAAGGAACAAATTTCCTTTACTTAAATACATGCCATTCTATATAACTATCTTACTAATAATATTAATTTTTTCGAATTTTTTAGAGATAAAAAAGGCAAGCTATCTTTTAAAATATCACACCTATCTAGACTATTTCTTTACCCTAGCAGAGCTGTTACTCTTTTCGAATTTCTTTTATTTGACTTTAAATAATCGAATAATCAAGAAAATAATAGTCTACATAGTCTTATTTTTCTCTGCCATTTTTTTGTACTTTCTATTCAGAGATTTATTGTTTCACAAAAAAATGTCGATATCGATCAAGTCTTCCTTGTATACAATCGAAGCTTTATTATTGACCATTCCTTGTTTTTATTATTTTGTAGAGCTGTTCAATACACCACCTACTCTTTCCTTGAAAAATGAATATTCGTTTTGGGTATCTACCGGGTTGCTATTTTTTTTAATAGGTACTCTTCCTTTTTCAATTCTCGAAAACCAATTATTGAAAATTGATCTAATCCTGACAAAACAGCTGTACTCCATTTTTTTCATTTTTTATGACATTTTGTTTATAATGATTATAAAGGCATACTTATGCAAGCCGACAGAAAAGCAATCTTAATATTCTTAGTAACAACTACCGCTATTATCCTGCTCCTGGGGGCACTAATTATTACATTGCTTTATTTCTATCAAAAAAAACAATTAATCTATCAACAAAACATGAACGGCTTAAAGCTGGACCACGAAAAAAATATAATGGCAGCACAGTTAGAAATACAGGAAAATACTTTTCAGCATATCTCCCGGGAAATTCATGATAATATCAGTCTCTCGCTTACTCTCGCCAAATTACATTTGAATACCCTTGACTGGGAAAATAAAGAAAGTTCATTGCTAAAGGTCAAAAGTTCTATCGAATTGCTGACACAAACTATCCATGAGCTGAGTAATATTTCCAAGAGCTTTCATTCTGAGATCATCAATACACAGGGATTGATAAAAGCACTTGAAAAAGAGATTCAGCGGATACGGGAAACAGACCTGTTTGAAATAGATTTTATTATAGCAGGCGATCCCGTTTTTTTAGATACACAGAAGGAACTAATAATTTTCAGGATCGTTCAGGAAGCGTTTAATAATATTATCAAACATGCGGATGCCAGTCATACACAACTGAAACTGGAATACCTCGCGACAGAAATGAATATTATTATACGGGATAATGGAAAAGGAATTCGCAAGACACGTGAAATCCAGTCTACTCCGGCTAGTAACGCCGGTCTCAAAAACATGCATACAAGAGCTTTTATGATCGGGGGAACAATGAAAATAGAAAATATCCGGACGAAAGGAACCCTGATCTCATTTAATATACCTTTTAATTAATTATGGAAGCAATGACAAACCCCATAAAAGTAGCCCTTGCGGATGATCATATCCTGCTACGCAATGCCCTGGCCATACTTATCGATAATTTTGGTGAATGCAGGATCATTCACCAATGTGCCAACGGAAGGGAATTAGTTCGTTCACTTATGGCAGGCCCATTGCCTGATGTGGCGATATTGGACCTGAACATGCCGGAAATGGATGGGTATGAAACTGCGGAATGGCTTTATAAAAATGCTCCGGGAATTCATGTATTAATGTTGACGATGTATGATTCTGAGTTATCCCTGATCCGGCTCCTTCAAACAGGGGTAAAAGGTTTTCTTAAAAAAGATGTACACCCCTCTGAGTTAAAGTTTGCAATACAGTCAGTGATGCAATCAGGGTTCTATTATTCCAACCATACTACAGGAAAGCTTGTTAACCTTTTTCGTCATAACCAGGGAACAATAGCATTACAGAATGCTTTACTCTCGGAGCAGGAAATACGATTTTTGAAAATGGCCTGCTCTGACCTTACCTATAAAGAAATAGCCCAGCAAATGGGATTGAACCCGCGTTCCATCGATACACTGCGTGATCACTTATTTGTAAAGCTGGATGTAAAAAGTCGTGTAGGACTGGCGATGATAGCTATCCGGCATGGTGTAGTGACTTTTTGATCAGTCTTTTTTCAAAAAGTAGCCAATTTCTTTGCTACAATATATGCTCTCGAATCACCGAGGGTAAATCTCTTCCTACCTGGAATACTATATACTTCTTCCATGGAAAAGCCTGCTTCGTTTAACATGTCTTCTGTTTCTGCAATTGAATAAATATAATCAATCGCATGCTTTGTTTCGGATTTTCCATCAGACGATAAAATAAGCTGTTCTGTTTCAATTCTAGTAGGTTTAAAAAAATACTTACTATCCGCCAAAAACTTAAATTCCCCTGACTTAGCCCAACCCCGTGCTTGGAAGTTTTGAAATGCAATCTCAGCAATCGTCCAGCTATTGATAAGAAAATATCCCCCGGGTTTTAAATGCGAACTGACCATTTTCATTACTTTAATTACATCGATACGATTAAAGAAACATATGCTGTTTCCCATACAAATAGTAAGATCGAATTCTTCTTCAATATCAAAACTGACAATATTGTCACAAACTACTTTAACCGGTATTTTTTCAGAAGTAGCAATCTCATTTATTTCTTGGGTATAAAGATGCAGATTATCTATGGCTACTACATGTATACCTTTTCTCCCCAACGCCAACGCATGACGTCCATACCCACACATAATATCCATAACTTTTTTATCGGACTCCAAGTTGAAATAATGCAATATAAAATCTATCTCCTTTGCGGTCAATTCCTCCGGAATAAGAGAACGCCAAATATCTTTGTAGTAGCCATCAAAAAATATATCATTAACGTTATTCATACCCATTCTTTTAAGTAGCTGGAAGGAACAATGATTTACTTCGTAGACAATTTTTATTCAAAAAAGCTTATTATTTCTATTCCAGCAATTTATTCCTTGAAGCATACATAACAAGGCCTGCTATAGTCTTAGCGCCTACTTTCTGTTTCATGTTTTGCCGAATGGTCTCTATTGTGCGGGGGCTCAAAAAAACTTCTTTTGAAATCTCTTCAGTTGTTTTGTCGTCGGCTATGAGTTTGAGTATTTTCAGTTCTTTTTCAGAAAATTTTACGGGATTGGGATAAAACTGCCGGACGGTTTTTTTATGCTGCAGTTTTAGTAGTACTGCCTTATTCACAAGCTCATTAAAATAAAAATCATCATTCATGCAGGTCAGGATAGCCTGATAAATTTCCTCGGGGTCGGTAGTTTTGGTAAGATAGGCATTGGCCCCCATTTCCATCATTTTGGTGATCATTTCCTGGTCATCGTACATGGTCAGCACAATAATCTTTAAGCCCTCATATTCCTTGCGGATCATGCTAATAGCATTAATACCGTCTATTTCCGGCATTCGTATGTCCATCAATATCACATCGGGCAGTTTGATCTGGAGTTTGTGCATAAGATCTTTTCCGTCCTCGGCTTCCCAGAGTATGCGCAGGTATTCTTTTTCCTTCAGGGCCATACGGATCCCGTCCCTGAATATCTTATGATCATCGGCTATTGCTACTTTAATCGGCTGGTTAGTAATCGCAGTCATGGATGGTTTGTTTAGCAGTCATAAGGGTTGGTGACTTTACGTTCCCAAATGTACTTTTTTTTAGGGTCTCTATTTATTTCAGTTTCAAAATTTTGCAGAAATCATACCCCCGATTGCGCTCTTTTTAAAATCAATTTACGAAAGCATCTCCCTGGCCCTGTACGTATAATTTCATCTCAAAATATAGAATCTTTACGAAGATGCGGGTAAAAGCCGCCATTTTAAAACAGGTAACTAATCCTCTTGCAGGCTTCAATAGGGGGTCATATTTTTGATACAAGTTGATTGACGGGTGGAGCGCCTCAATATCCAATATCCTGATCCTGCACAAGCAGGAAAACCGTCCAAAACCTGATTTCCATTATCCCGTAGAAGAACCGAAGGTCATTCCAAAGTCAATCAACTTCTTTCTCTTTTTACCTGGCCCGGTGCAGGCCAAAACTCCGATAGTTTATTCACATATGTTAACAACCGGGTATTTTCCTGGTGGTTTTACTATTTTCATTTGCGTAAAAATACGGTTTTTACTTAGTATAAAAACCTTTTTTAAAAAGTAATGATACTAGGGCAAATACGATACAACCCTTTACCAGTCTACATTACAGAGGGTTATAGGGGTTTTCAACACCCAACCTCACTGTAGAAATATCTCCCAATGTGTGCAATTTTTACCCTGCAAATCGATTTGAATAAGGTTCTAAAAACGTTACTGTTATGAAAAGAAAGTTAATTATCCTCGAAGAAGATGGAGTTTTTACTTGGGAAGACTAAGAATTTTTCTTAGTTAAAGGCGAAAGTTTTTAATTTCTTAAAAGTTTTTCTATTTTTGGAGAAATCCAAATTAGAAAAACTTTTTTTTGTATACCATCTTAACTTATACCTACCTACTGCTCCCCCTTTCTATATTTATCTTTAAAAAAAAGTGGAAAGAAACAGATATGTTGCTGCTAGGCATATATGGAATCCTTGCATTCTTTTTTTTAAATATTCTTGATGCTGACCAATTGCCCAAAAAAGCCCTTATTAAAGGACTGCACGCTTTTACCTATACCTCTATTGAATATTGCTCGTTTGCCTTCTTAATTAGAAATAATATAGATAGTAAGAAAATCAAACGTTTTATTTTAATCCTATCAGTTCTTTTCATCTTCTTCCAGGCGGTATTTTTTGTAACTATACCACTTGGGAAATTAGACACAATCCCTGTTGGCATTGAAACTATTCTTTTATTTGTTTTTATATTTCTCTTCTTTTATGAGAATTTAAAGAGTCCAAAGACCGTATATATATATAACAATCATTGTTTTTGGATAGCAGTCGGCATTTTGATTTATCTTGGAAGTGCATTCTTTATATTTATACTTGCTAACCATATCCCTTTAAAAGAGCTTCGAAAATATTGGGATCTTACTTATGTCGCTGAAATTTTAAAGAATATATTTTTTGTGGTATCTATTTTTCTTTATTCTTCAAAAATGAAAAACAATGAAGTCGTATCTAAATCATCTGTTCCATATTTAGATATGAACTAACTAAGCACCAACCACCATGTTTTTACTGCAAGCCGCCAACCAATCAGGAGTTTCCACAGTGCTTTTCCTCGGCACCATAGGAATGCTCATACTTACCATCGGGTTGGTGGTATTTATCATTTTTCATCAACGCAAGGTGTCCCGCTACCAGATCACCCTGCAAAAAATGGAACAGGACCAGCAAAAGATCCTGCTCAATGCCTCTATTAAACTACAGGAAGAAGAACGTCAGCGACTGGCCGCCGATCTGCACGATGATGCAGGACCATTGCTTGCCACTGCCAGGCTTTATTTAAATGAGAACCTGGTAAACCAGGATAAAGCTACCCAGTTGCAATCTATCTACCAGGCCCGGCAGATCATAGATGACACCATACAACTGGTGCGTAATATCAGTCATAGCCTGATGCCACCTACGCTGAAAAACTTCGGTTTGGAGTCGGCAGTGAATGACCTGTTTCAAAAGATCAGCGGCTCGGGCAGTATGAATGCAAGCAGCCGGTTTCATGAATATAAGGACCGCCTGAAAGCGGAAAAAGAACTGACCATTTTCCGGATCGTACAGGAACTGGTAAATAATATCCTCAAACACAGTAGCTCCAGCTTTATACACCTTACACAAAATATACACGGTGATAAATTTTACCTGCGCATACATCATGATGGCCGCGGTATTGTACAGGCAGATTTTGATAAACTGAATAAGAGTAATATCGGGCTGGGCTTAAAAAATATCAGCAGCCGGCTGCGGGTAGTGCAGGGAAGCATCCATTTTGAAAAAGATATTTCGCAGACCTATTATAAAGTCACCATCGAGTTGCCAAAAGACGAGCCTTACGAATAGATAACCTATATTCGCTAATTTTATCCATTATCTGAAAATTTATCCATTATCTGAAACTATGGGAATGATAAAGGTTGCAATTGCTGACGATCATAAGATATTCCGGAAGGGCGTTATTCTTTCATTACGTCCTTTTACCAATATCAAATTTGTACTGGAGGCCGAAAATGGAGATGACCTGTTGGCCAATATCGGTGCAGCAGAACCCGATGTGGTACTGATGGACCTGCGTATGCCCGGCAAAGACGGCATCGAGACCACCAAGATCATCAGCAAACAATACCCCAATGTAAAGGTATTGGTGCTTAGCATGTACGAAGACGAGCGTTTTGTATACCACCTCATGGAAAATGGCGCCAATGGCTATATGCTTAAAAATGCCGAACCCCAGGAGATCCGCCGGGCCATCATGGAAGTATCGGAAAAAGGTTATTACCTCAACAATTTTGTGAACCGTATACTACTTAAAAAATCACATTCAAGACAAAAAGTAGTTCCCTCTCTCAACAGCGAAATTACCCTTAGCGATAAAGAAAAGGATGTATTGCGGTTTATCTGCATGGAGTTTACAGCGCAGGAGATAGCCCAAAAAATGGAGATCAGCCCACGTACGGTAGAAGCTATCAAAGACCGGTTGATGGAGCGCTTTGGCAGTAAGAACACCGCAGGGCTTGTTTTTTTCGCGGTGAAGAATAACCTGATCGATTAAAAAGCTGTTTGCAAAAGATTTTCGATCTCTTATTTACCTGTATTAATTATTTACCCTTATTGAAATACCATTTCTGGTATTTCCCCTTCTACGATCAGTTTACCCGCGGTCTTGTTTTTTATTTCTTCCACCGATACACCAGGGGCTCTTTCCAGCAACCGGAATCCATCCACCGTTACATCCAGCACGGCGATATCAGATACAATCTTTTTTACACAGCGCACACCCGTAAGTGGCAGGCTGCATTGCGGCAATAACTTTGATTCACCTTTCGGATTGGTATGCATCATAGCCACAATGATATTTTTGGCGCTGGCCACCAGGTCCATGGCACCACCCATACCCTTTACCATCTTGCCAGGGATCTTCCAGTTGGCGATATCACCCCGCTCGCTTACTTCCATGGCGCCGAGTACCGTCAGGTCTACTTTGCCGGCCCTGATCATACCAAAGCTCATAGCAGAATCAAAAAAAGCTGAACCGGGCACGGTAGTAATGGTTTGTTTGCCCGCATTGATGAGATCGGGATCCTCCTCTCCTTCAAACGGGAAAGGCCCCATGCCCAGTAACCCATTTTCACTTTGCAATACCACATCCATACCTGCCGGTATATAATTAGCCACCAGGGTAGGAATACCAATGCCCAGGTTTACATAATACCCGTCCTGTAGTTCCCGTGCTATGCGTTGCGCTATCTGTTCCTTGCTTAATGCCATACGGAGTTGTTTAATTGGTGGTTAGCTGTTCAGGGTTTATTTATCGTTTCCTCACCGTGCGTTGTTCAATCCTTTTTTCATATGCGCTACCCTGGAAAATGCGATGTATATAAATACCCGGAGTATGAATGGTATTGGGGTCAAGCCCCCCCGCAGGCACCAGTTCCTCTACTTCGGCAATAGTGATTTTACCGGCCATCGCCATCAATGGGTTAAAATTGCGGGCGGTTTCTTTGTACACCAGGTTGCCATCCGTATCTCCCTTCCAGGCTTTTACAATGGCAAAGTCGGCATCAAACGCGTATTCGAGTAAATAATCCTTGCCATTAAAATTTCTTACTTCCTTGCCATCTGCTATCTCTGTACCTACACCGGCAGGTGTAAAGACCGCAGGCATACCATAGCCGGCGGCCATACAACGGGTAGCGAGTGTGCCCTGTGGTATCAGTTCTACCTCCAGTTCGCCACTCAGCAACTGTCTTTCAAACTCACTGTTCTCCCCCACATAGGAAGCGATCATCTTTTTTACCTGCTTTTGTTTTAATAATAATCCTATTCCAAAATCATCCACGCCCGCATTGTTGGAAATACAGGTGAGCTGTGTTAATCCTTTTCGTACAAGCGCCGCGATACAGTTTTCAGGAATGCCACATAGTCCGAAACCTCCAAGCATCAATACCGCGCCATCGTTAATATCTTTTATCGCATCGTCCGCGCTGGTCACTATTTTATTCATATAAAAAATTGAAGATAAAATTAATGAACTTGTATCGATTATTATAAGTGTGTAAGAAATAACTCGCTGAGCAGGTAATTGTATGCCTTAGACCATAAGAATTGTTATTATCCTACTATTATGCAAAGATATTCGCGTGCGATACTTTGATATTTACCCGACACGGAAGATCCATGCGGGTAAATTTAGCGGTCAAAATTTAGATTAAGTTTGTATTATGGCAGACAGGTTCATTAATATTCAATGGCTCGTACAACGAAATCTTACCAGTGTGTCAGACTTTGAAAGGTTAAAAGAGTCGTGTTCAAAAATAGGGGTCGGTTTTTTCGGGATCGATATTATTCCTTTCACCGAAGAGCTTCCCGGGTTTGACAAAAGAAAAAATTCAATAGTTTATGGATCAACTACGTTTAACAACCTGGCGTTTCAAGATACCGAACTTAGAAAAGGGATATTCTTTAACGAAATAAATTTTTCAATCGAAAACTATTTAGATAAATGGGGCGGTTATATGCTTAACTACCAGGCTTCGGTAATAACTTTTAGGGAACTGATTGAGAATAAAGAATTTAGTTCAGACAAATTATTGTTTATTCGCCCGAACGATGATAGTAAATCATTTTCCGGAGAAGTTAAGCGGTTTGATGAAATAGGAGAATGGTATAATAAACTTAAAGCCGTTGAGAATACAAATCTATCTCTCGATAGTAAAATTGTATTGGCGGAACCATACAACATCCATTTCGAATGGAGGCTCTGGATTGTCAATAAAAGGGTCATTGCCTCCTCTAAATATAGAGAATATTTTAAGCTAAAAAAAGAAGAAGGATGTCCCCCCGCTGTCATCTCTTTTGCAGAAGAAAGATGCTTGGAATATACCCCACATGATGTATTTGTGATGGACATTTGTCTATGTGGTGATGAATACTATATCGTCGAATGTGGCTGTATGAATGGGGCTGGGTTTTATAATGCAAATATTGATAATATCGTTAGCAATATTACGTCCTATTTTCGGACCACCATCTGAAGCAAATTTTCTGTGACATCCATCAATCACGCGCCTGTAATCGGGTGCCAATCATCGTCCTTGACACATATGGATAAAGCTAAAAATCATTAGGCATAACAAGACAGATTTCAAACCATTTCCTGGATGACCTGAAATCAATAGCGGCTTTTTCCTGTCGACAGCGAGTTAAAGCCCCTTACCCGGTCGTGCATGACTGATTTATCCTTCCGATGCACAATTTGTCCGGTTAGAAGCGCAGATATACCTACATTTTGCACAGTTACTCCTCACAGAAGGACTACTTATCCCGTACTTTCGATTACCGCCGATAAGGTCAACTGGAGCGTATATCGGCGCAAAGATTCAGTAAGAACCGGTATTTACCGTACTAAATCATTTACCAACCCCATTTAAAAAGATGAAATAAATGAAAATAACAACCTGCTTATTGCTATCCCTTGTACTTTTTTACGAAGTAACTGCTCAGCAAAATATTCCTGGCAATGGGTCTAAAGTGACCTTCAAACTCAAAATATCCGAAATAACAAACCCTGATACAGTAGCAATTATCTGGGTTCTCCTGCCCTATGAAGAGGGTAAAACTGTTCAGCAGTTATCTGTTTTTCCGAAAACCCCTGACGCCAATGGGCTTTATCAACAAACCATCACTTTCCCAGACTCAATGATCGGTAAAACCATCGGATATTTATATACTGCAAGCGGAGACAAATATGATATTTTCAGGGACTTTGTCCTGGAAAAAAATCAGGCCGGGGAAAGGATTGAAAGTTGGGGCTATGTTGACGGTTTGCAAAGCAAATTAAAAGCGACCAAAATGCTTTTCATTGCCCCCGATTCCCCGGAAGAAACGACTGAATTTGCAAAGCCTTATGTGGGTATCACAACAGACGGAACACCAGTAAAAAGACTTTTTCCGATTAAAAAAACAGGATATCCTACCGTACTTATAAAAAATGCGGTGACCGCGTTTCTCGGGTCGCTTACCGAAGGAGAAAAAGCAAGCTGCACTTTTCCTGTTGAATCAAAAGAATGGAGAAGATGGCATAATATAGAGAATTGGAAAAGGGCCGGTATCTGTTTAGAAAATATGAACTCTAATCAAAAAGAGTTAGTATTTGGTATTTTAAAAGAAAGCTTAAGCGCCAGAGGATTGCAAAAAGCAAAGGACATTATGACAATGGAAGCTTATTTAGCTACCCTGGTACCAGATGTAAAAGAACTGGGCGGTGAAAAATACTGGTTTACGTTCTATGGAACGCCTTCTGATAAGGAACCTTATGGCTGGCAAATAGAAGGACACCATTTGGTAATTAATTACTTTGTTATGGGCGACCAGGTTGTAATGACGCCAACGTTTATGGGTTCTGAGCCAACACTTATTGAAAAAGGCGACAATGAAGGGCTTAGAACTTTCGAGGCAGAAGAAAAAAAGGGATTGGATTTTTATCTGTCGCTCGATAGCGCGCAAAAGAAAGAAGCAAGGATATGGAGTAAGAAAGATTTCGATTTCAACCGAAGTGAAGCATTCAGAGACAATGAAATTATTGCTAAAACGGGCATTGCTGCCAAAAAGTTATCAAAATCACAACAGGACGCTTTGCTTGATTTGATTGCTGAATATGTAAATAATATAAGAGACGATCAGGCGAAAATTAAAATGGGAGACGTGAGACTTCATTTAAACGATACACACTTCAGTTGGATACAGTCCGATAATATTGAAGGCCCGTTTTATTACCGCATCCATAGTCCTATAGTCCTGATCGAATTCGACCACCAAACGCCTGTGTTCCTTTATGATCGGTCAAAGCCCCGTCCAGGGCCAGTTAAAACGCATATTCATACGGTTGTTCGCACTCCTAACGGTAATGATTATGGAAGGGATTTATTAAAAGAGCATTTGGAAACACATCATAAAGAAAAGAAGAAATAATGCAACTCTGCATATGATTTTATTGAACGGAGGGAATTCTACGAATTTTCTTTTTCAATGAATCAGGAGTAGCTGCCCTGGCTGAATCGCGTTGTGCTTTTTTTGATGTGTCAGCAGTTACCTGCTTTACCGTGTCAATCGTGACAGCTTTCAGCGTATCCGGCTTATATGTTCTATTACTTAATGAATCCAGCAATACCTTCATCACTGTTGGATGTTCCCTGTAATAAGCATAGCTTTTTTCAAACTGTGCTTTGGTGGTTTGATGGAGTTCAAAGATTTTATTATACCAATGCTGACTTTCCGTGGCCTGGTTTATTGCGGTGTCTTTTGGAAAAACAAAGCCATTCAGAAACTCACCCGTGCTAAGCAGTTCCCACATAATAGCCTGCATTTTTGGCTGGGGCAAAATACCATTGGGCAGTTTATTTTTATTTGAACAAGCTGCCAGTAATACTATGAGGAAAACGATGCAAGCTGTTTTTTTCATTTCAATTCTTTATATACTGCAGCATTGGTGAGGTCGATCTTGGATAGTATATCACGCACCCTTGTTTTGAGATCGGGCGCCGCCTTACTGAAGATCTTCACCATTTCGGTACTCTTACCCTGGAAAAAAAACTGCATGATCATAGAGTTCGGGTTGTCTGTATTGATGGTATTTAAAAAGTTGATACTATTCATCATTCCATTGCGGGCCGCATCCTCATTTTCATAAAAAAGATCCATGCCCGAACGGTAATAGGTATACAATGCATCATGCATGAGGGCAAATTTATTATTGTTCAGGTTTTCTGCCAGCCAGTAACGGTTACGCTGACTTTCAAAACCTTTCCATCCTGTTATATCTTTATTCTCCGGCGCATTGTTCACGATATTCCATGCTTTCTGGAAAAAAAAGTCACCTCCCTTGAGTGCAAAAGAACCATAGTCAAACCCCAGGATGATGTTTACATAATATGCAATAACGGCGGGAAGATTGGCCGCCAGGGGATCATTACCCTGTATCCTGTTTTCATTAAACTCAATGGGTTGAAATTCCTGGTACCGAAACACCACATTGTCGTCCATAAAATTGATCAGTGGCGAATCGTAAGAAGAGTTATAGATCGGTCGGGCCGCCTGTATGGTCAGCTTGGCAGCATATACATTGTTCCCCAGCTCCTGATCTATATTCAATAAAAAATTACATTGGATCTTTTCATTTGGCTGAAAAACATCTTTACCCCATTTGCGGTTGTTGATCAGGTTGGTAAGCGATGCCTGCAGTGTCTGAAATATATTTTTATTTACCTGCGTACTGAGCTTGCTTGTAACAATTGTAAGCCTTGCCTGTATCTCCTGTGCCTGACCACTTATAAAAGATAAACACAATGCAAAAAGAAGTAGTTTCCTTTTAAGCATAATAACTGGTAATTATAGTTTCAACAATATCTTTTGCCACGTCTTGCTTTGATTTTGTATCAAATTTTATTTCCTTTCCATCTTTCTGATAGATCGTAATCTTGTTGGTAGTATGACCAAAGCCCGCACCTTTATCATTTAATGAGTTGAGCACGATCATATCCGCATTTTTTTTGGCAAGTTTATCCAATGCAAATGCTTTTTCATTGGTTGTTTCCAGCGCAAAACCTACCAGTACCTGTTCCGGCTTTTTCTTTTCACCAAGACTTTTTAATATATCCTTTGTACGCGTGAGCTCAAGATTAAATACTGCGTCATTCTTTTTGATCTTCTGCTCCTCGGCTTTTACCGGTGTATAATCTGCTACAGCGGCAGACATCACTGCAATATCCACATTCTTAAACACTGTATGACAGGCTTCATACATTTCACCGGCAGACACTACTCTTACCAGTTCTATACCGCTGACTTGCAGGTCTGCATTGCCCGGCCCCATTACCAGGGTAACGGCCGCACCCTGTCTTTGCAGTTCTTTTGCGATAGCAATGCCCATTTTTCCGGATGAATGATTGCCTATGAAACGAACAGGATCGATAGCTTCGTATGTAGGACCGGCTGTGACCAGCGCTTTTTTACCCACGAGCGGGCGGGTCAAAAAAAAATTATCCGTAATAAACTGCTGGATCTGTTCCGGTTCAGCCATTCTTCCCTCCCCCACCAGGCCGCTGGCCAGTTCTCCATTTTCTACCGGGATCACTATATTGCCAAATGACCGGATCCTGTCGAGATTAAATTTAGTACTGGGGTGATGCCACATATCCTCGTCCATTGCAGGCGCTACCACAACGGGGCAGGTGGCAGATAGGTAAACCGCGAGTAAGATATTATCACATTGCCCTGTGGCCATTTTAGCCAGGGTATTACAGCTTAAAGGAGCAATCAGCATCAGATCTGCCCAACGGCCCAGCATTACATGGTTAGACCAGCTTTGTTCGTCAAAAAGCTCTCTTAACACCGGGTTGCGGCTTAGCGTAGACAGGGTAAGCGGAGACACAAAATCAGCCGCTGCAGTGGTCATCACTACTTTTACTTCGGCTCCCGCCCTGATCAGCTGCCGTACGAGATAAACCGTTTTGTAAGCACAGATGCTTCCCGTGATGCCTACCAATATTTTTTTTCCCTGCAGCGTCATTCTTCAAAAATACCACTTACCCTTAAATAATAAAAGCGACCTGGGTTAGAGATCGCTTTTATAGCATGTTATTATGATAAAAATGATTTAATCGAAGAGTTCGT
>CAZGSG010000105.1:0-18664 GCA_964528095.1 uncultured Terrimonas sp. | reverse complement strand
GGGTAAGATCGATATTATTACGGGCACACTCGGTAAGGCATTGTGTGGCGCTTCCGGTGGATTTACTTCGGGCAAAAAAGAAGTGATAGAAATGCTTCGGCAGAAATCAAGACCCTATTTATTCAGCAATACGGTAGCGCCTTCTATTGTGGGAGCATCTATTGCGGTGTTGGACATGCTGACAAAAACAACCGACCTGAGAGATAAGCTTGAATACAATACCAGCTATTTCCGCACTAAAATGACGGAAGCTGGTTTTGATATCAAACCAGGGGATCACCCGATCGTGCCCATCATGTTATATGATGCGGTACTTGCGCAAAACTTTGCTGCGAAATTGCTGGATGAAGGAATTTATGTGATCGGATTTTTCTTTCCCGTAGTGGCCAAAGGCCAGGCAAGGATCAGGGTGCAACTAAGTGCGGCGCATGAACAGGCTCATTTGGATAAGGCAATTGCAGGCTTTACTAAAATTGGAAAAGAGTTGGGTGTATTAAAATAAAAACCGGTATTTAGGGTTTGGGTATTTTATACCCGTTATGATATACTGCCTCCAGTAATTTATTGGCATCGGAATCACTGAATTTATTTTTATCTGCCTGCCAGTAGATTTTTTTCCCTGTACGATAGGCGATATTACCCATTTGGCAAACAGTGGCCACATGGGCTCCTGCCTGTATGGGCGCTTTAAGATCTTCCAGTTTGCCTGACTGTATTACATCCAGGAAATTTTGGGTATGCAGCACTAGTCCATTGTCTGAGGAAGGCTGATGGGCAACAGCAGGTATTTTATCTTTTCCATTTTCTTTTTCGGGTATTACTTCCCAGCCACCGCGATCCACTACCAATGTTCCATTATTGCCGATAAAAGCAACACCATGGGTCCGGTTATATGGACCGCCATCGATACCTGTTGCATGTTCCCATTGCAGGTTAAATCCATCAAATTCAAAAACGGTTGTCAATGTATCCGGTGTTTCAGATGCGTCATCGGGATAAGCAAATTTGCCTCCGGCCGCTACAATACTTTTGGGAACGGTAGCCTTCATTCCAAGTAACGCATAATCGATCATATGCACTCCCCAGTCGGTCATTAACCCGCCGGCATAATCCCAGTACCAGCGAAAATTAAAATGAAAACGATTAGGGTTAAAAGGGCGTTTGGTTGCTGGTCCCAGCCATAGATCATAATCCACGCCTTCCGGTGCCTGACTATCGGGTTTTGGTGGAATGGCTTTCATCCATCCCTGGTATGCCCAGGCTTTTACAAGACGCACATTGCCCAGTTTGCCTGAGTGTACATATTCCATTGCGTCCGCAAAATGTTTATTGCTCCGCTGCCATTGTCCAACCTGTACCGCATGTTTATATTTCTGCTGTGCCGCTATCATTGTGCTGCATTCCACAATTGAATTGCCGGCAGGTTTTTCAACGTATACATGTTTGCCTGCAGCAACCGCATCGGCCATCATTTTGCAATGCCAGTGGTCAGGAGTACCTATAATGATGGCATGAATATCTTTATTGTCTAATAACCGGCGATAATCCTTTTCTGCCGCTACGGAGATATTTTTTTTACCTAATTCTGCCACCCGGCCATCCATTACATTTTTATCTACATCACATAGAGCAACACATTTGGCCCGTGGATCTTTTAACATAGCGCTGAGGTCTGACCAGCCCATGCCTTTCGTACCAATAAGGCCAATATTGATCTGGTCACTTGCTGCAATTTTTTTCCTGAGATCAAGCAGACCGGCCGGCAACATACCGGCAATTCCCGCACCTGCTAAATAAACGGAGCCTGATTGAAGAAACTGTCTGCGTTTCATATGGAAGTTATTTCGGTTAGCTGAAATTACTTAAAAATAAGAAAGCCTGGTCAGGGATTATACTCCCTACCAGACCTTGTTCCAGGTTCCTGGTTTAAGGGAACTGCATTCCTATTTGTACTTTACAAATAAGCAAAACTTTAAACTCCGAACAATAAACTACAGATCAAATTAAAAAGGCATTCAGAGTACAACTGCTGTTTATTTTATCCCCCCTGCAACGCGCTTCAACACATCCATCGATACGTTCTTTCCTTCCAGTGTCATCAGCAGACGATCTCCCGACAGCCATACAAAAATAGCGCTGTTATCATCCGTATCCGCATGCTCAATGGCTTTGCTACCGTTGAAATCAATGGTTCTTGTATATTCCTCCTCATCTGCTGATTTCCCATCCATTTTCATTTGCATGAGGAATTGTGTATTGTAGATACCCACGCCTGCATCACCTGCACAATCGAATATGCTAAGTGTTATTTCTGTTGAATCGTTAGCACGGTAATCACCTTTTGCATAAGGAGCTCCCATTGCACTGTGGGCAGACGCATCGGTACGTGCGATACTGTTTATTTCTGCGGGCAACATGGCTTTCATCTGGTCGAGCGTATGGGGAGATAATTTTTGCAGGGCTTCTGCTTTTTTTTGCCACTCATCATCTGTGTTTGCTGCTGAGGTATTGGTAGCATCAGTGGCTGAGGGTTCCTGTTTTGTTTTGTCATTGTTGCAGGCGGTTAGCAGGCAGATCATTACAATAAGGTATAGAAATGGATATCTCATAGCGGCGGGTTCATTTTAATTATACTGGTTAAACATTATCGTACGACTAAATTATAATAAAACCAGTAAAAAATAGCAGTTGTGAAGAACCACTGAGACGGGAATCCATCTCAAAAATGTTTTTTAACAGGGCCCTGTAGCAGCTGACTATTTTCATGCAGTGAAAATGCTCCTTCGCTCAACCCAGTGTAAATAGCTAAGTTTTTCCTTCGCTCATTTTCTGTGTTAGTTCCTTTGAAATCACTATTGAAATACATGCGCTACAAGTTTATTTCGGAAACCCACTGGTAGGCTGGTTGAATAAGTTCCAGGTGCTTATTTAACCAAACTTCGCTAAGTTTAATTAAATAAGCGAACATATGTACCAGTATAGTCTCCGGCTACTCCTGCTTTTATTAATTATGGTAATATCTCTGCTAACTAAAGCACAAGCACCTCCGCGCCTGATCATAAGAGGGGATGATATGGGCTTTTCACATAGCGGCAACCTGGCCCTGGTAAAAACGTACAGGGAAGGCATTACTCAATCTATTGAAGTGATCGTTCCCTCTCCCTGGTTCCCTGAAGCGGTAAAAATGCTGGAGGCCAACCCGGGAGTTGATGTAGGCATTCACCTGGCATTGAGCAGCGAATGGGATAATATTAAATGGCGGCCTCTAACTTCTTCCAAAAGCATCAGCGATTCCGATGGTTATTTCTATCCGATGATCTATCGCAATGCGAATTATCCGGGGCAATCTTTATCAGAGAATAAATGGAAAATAGAAGAGATCGAAAAAGAATTTCGCGCGCAGATTGAATTGGCCCTCAAAAAGATCCCGCGCGTCAGCCACCTGTCTTCACACATGGGATGCACCGAACTCAGCAAAGAAATAAGCGCGCTTACTAAAAAGCTGGCGAAGGAATACAAGATCGATATCGACCTGCAGGATTATCAGGTGATCTATACCGGCTATGATGGGGCACATACTACAGTAGCGGAAAAAGAAAAAAGTTTTTCCAGCATGCTGAATAAACTGGAGCCCGGAAAAACATACCTCTTCCTGGAACACCCGGGCCTGAATGACGCGGAGTTGCAGGCTATTCATCATATAGGGTATGAAAATGTAGCGGCAGACAGGCAGGGTGTTACCGATATCTGGACAGACCCAACGATCAAAGAATTGATTCGTAAAAAAGGTATTCAGTTGATCAGTTACAAGGACCTTAAGAAATAGGGGTAGTGCAAGCCCCTATTGTTGAAGGAAATGCATACTGTTTTCGAAACCGGTTTTAGGTGTCAATAATAGCTACAGACAAAAAATCGTGTTTTTACGATAAAAGAATAAATGAAAATATCCCTGACCGGGATCAAAAAAAACTGCCCATTAATTATGAAAAACAATAATGAGGTATTACTTTCGTTTTCTACAAGATGATGAAATTCTACCGATAACTCCTCTGATTTACCGTAACCCAATTTTTGATCAGCTTTAAATCGTTCAAGTACTCATGAAGAAGTCTTTGCTTTGCTTAATTGCAGTGGCAGTTACGTTGTTTGTATTGTCATCATGCTCCGCTACTAAGAGAGATTGCACAGGTGTAAAACACCACAGGCTAAAAAATGGCATTTACCTGTAAACTGCTTTCTAACTAAATTATTGATCCCGCCTGGTGCGGGATTTTTTTTACTACCCGTTTATCCAATTTTATTATCCCGGACTGGTGGCAAACCTAACTTTACCACATAAAAAAACGGTATGACAAAAGCCAGGACCTCGTTAATCGCCTGTTTTCTTTTTCTTGCTTTATATGGTTACACGCAGGCTGGTTTTCCTCAAAGCTGGACCGGCAACTGGAAGGGGGAATTATCCTGGTACCAGGGTACTGTAAAAGAACCCAAAAAAGTACCGATGGAATTAAGGATCCAGCCCACTGATAGCATTGGAACCTGGTCCTGGCAGATCATTTATGGCAGCGAAACAAAAGACAACCGGCCTTATAAACTCATAGCAAAAGATACCGCGAAAGGACATTGGATAATTGATGAAAATAATGGCATCCTGCTCGATCAGTTTCTGATCGCCGGTAAATTTTCCGGAGCCTTCACGGTACAGAACTCAACCATTGTCAATAGTTACTGGATGGAAAAAGACAAGCTGGTCGTGGAATTCCATAGTATATCGGCCAAGCCCCTGGCTACTACGGGTAAAGGGAATGATGATTCGCCATTTGTAGATAGTTATAAAATGAATAGTTACCAAAAAGCGATCCTCGTACGAACAAAATGATGCGCTACCTTTGCGCAGATTTTCTATCCGGCATTACTATTAATTATTATTGATGAAAGCTATTATTTATTGCTTATTGTTTGTTGTTGTTTTTACATCCTGCAATCCTGATAACGTAAAAATTGACAACAGTCTCGGTAAATATTTTGATGAAAATAAAACCCAAGGCTGTTTTGCTTTAATGAATAATGGCACAGGGGAGATCACGGTATATAATTTATCCCGTTACCGCGACAGCAGCTACCTGCCTGCTTCCACATTTAAAATCGTTAATTCACTGATCGGACTGCAAACCGGTAAAATCAGTAATGACAGTATGGTGATACCCTGGGATGGTATAAAAAGACCATTTGACAGCTGGAATAAGGACCTGACAATGTATGATGCATTCAGGGCTTCTGCTGTTCCCTATTACCAGGAAGTGGCCAGGCGTATCGGGCTGAAGGATATGCAACACTACCTGGATACCCTGGGTTATGGTACGAGAAAAATCACTTCTGCTATCGATACATTCTGGCTGGATAACTCGTTAAAGATTACACCTGACGAGCAATTAGGCCTGGTTAAACGCCTTTATTTTGGTCAGCTTCCCTTTTTTAAGACCAACCAGGAAATTGTGAAAAGAGCCATGTTATTTGAGAATACAACCAATTACCGTCTTGGATATAAAACCGGCTGGGGTTTTTGGAGTCCGCAAACGGGCAAACATATCGGGTGGGTTGTAGGCTGGATAGAAGAAAATAATCACCCTTACTTTTTTGTGCTCAACCTCGAATCTACCGATAAGGATTTTGATATGGTCACGATACGGATGAAGATGTTGAAAGACATTCTAAAACAATTAGGTTTTTTAGAAGGCAATATGTAAAAGAGGACTAGACCGGGATTCGAATAGGGAAGAATAAAACGAAAAAATGCCTGGTAATAAAGCTGTTCCCGTTTGAGTTTTCGCTTTTTAATTTGAATTTCCTTCCCTCATTGGTTTGATCTTTGTAATATAGTGCTGGAATTTAATCTTTATCAATTCATTTTACAGCCCACTTGAGTCTCCAGTTCCAACATATACAATTAGCGTGGCTTTTTGCAGCTATCGGCGTATTCCTGCTATTATTTATTCTCTTAATGGCCTGGAAAAAGAAGGTGCGGAAAAGAATGGGGGACGCGAAACTGGTAAAAGTGCTTACAAAAGGATTTTCTCCTTTTTTCTTTAACCTAAAGTTTTTGCTCCTTTGTCTTGCGTTTGCTGCCGGTGTGGCCGCGGTGATGAACCTGCGCAAACCTTCGGGAGCGGAGGGGATAACAAGAAAGGGGATCGACCTGGTAGTGGCAATGGATGTAAGTAAAAGCATGCTGGCTACCGATCTGCAACCTAACCGCCTGGAAAGAGCGAAACAATTCATAAGTAAGTTGATGAATGCAATGCCGGATGACCGGATAGGGCTTGTACTTTTTGCAGGCAAAGCCTATATGCAGATGCCGCTGACCACCGACCATGGCGCTGCGCAAATGTATGTTTCTTCGGCAAGCCCTGATGCGGTACCACAGCAGGGCACGGTCATCAGCGAAGCGCTGAATATGAGCAATAATGCCTTTAATACGGCAGACAGAAGATTTAAGGCTGTAGTGCTGATCTCCGATGGCGAAGATCATGATGAAGATGCGATACGCACAGCCCGTAAACTGGCAGAGCAGGGAATGATGATCAATACGATCGGCATTGGTTCATCCGAGGGTTCCTATATCCCCGATGCGGCTACTGGCGAAAATAAAAAAGATGCGTCAGGCAGCCAGGTGATCTCCAAACTGAATGAGGATGTGCTCCAGCAAATAGCAGGGAACACAAACGGGGTCTATATAAGATTACAATCAAGTGATGACGCGGTAAAACAACTTCAGCAACACCTGCAACAGATAGAAAGCAAGGCTTATGGCGATGTATCATTGATGAACTATAAAACATATTTTATCTGGTTCGCGGCGGCAATGTTTGTTTTGTTACTGGCAGATAATTTTATTTCTGAAAGAAAACGGGGAATAGCATGAGGAGTTTACTACTAATTGCAGCGGTCCTATTTTTCTTTAATGAACAACTGGATGCACAGGAAACTGACAAAGGCATTCAGAAGGGGAATGAACTCTATAAACAAAAACAATACGATAAAGCAGCCGAAGCGTATGATGAAGTTCTGGCCAAAGACCCTTCCTCTGCAACGGCAAAAGTGAATAAGGCTAATGCACTTTATCGGGGAAACAAAACCGCTGATGCCATAAAAATACTGGATGATCTTGCCGCCGGTACTGACAATAAGGAAACAAAGGCAAGGGCCTACTACAATAAGGGCGCAATACTAAGTGGTCAGAAAAAACTGGAAGAAAGCATTGAAGCATATAAAGATGCGCTCAGGCAGGACCCTTCGGATAACCAGGCCCGGGAAAATCTGCAAAAAGCATTGCTGGAATTGAAGAAAAAAAATCCTCCACCTAAAAAAGAAGATAAAAAGCAACAACAGAATAAACAGCAGCAGCCGAAAATGAATCAGAAAGAAGCCGAGCAACGGTTAAAATTGCTGGAGCAAAAAGAAAAAGAAGTACAGCAGCGGCTGCAAAAGGAAAAATCGAAGCAAGGAGGCGGACAGCCCAAGGATTGGTGATAATTAAAAATGCAAAATGCAAAACTCAAAATTCAAAAATAGATTCCCTGATATCGCATGGTCGTTTTTTGCATTTTAACCTTGCATTACTTATAATATAGCTTAATTACTCCCCGCCCATAATCCGCAAATATCTCTTTACTTTTGCAGTGAATTTATCTGCCGACTGGCCTGTTCAAAAAATGTAAAATTCAAAAAAGCTAAAAACAGCTTCCTAATGCCAGGGTCAATTTTTTAATTTTGCATTTTTAATTTTGAATTAGATACCGGTAACCCGAATGCCCTGAAAATCCTTATTTATGCAGTTTTATTGTGAATCGCTCAATTCTTATACTCGTCTGCCCACCCGGGAAGTAAAGGTCGGCGACCTTTTGCTCGGTAATTTTAATCCCGTAAGAGTACAGACAATGACCACTACGGATACCATGGATACCCTGGCTACGGTTGAGCAAAGGATCCGTTGTATCGAAGCCGGTGCCGAATTGGTGCGTATCACCGCCCCCTCCAAAAAAGAAGCGGAAAACCTGCTGAATATTAAAAATGAACTATGGGCACGAGGGTATAAAACACCGCTGGTGGCCGATATTCATTTTACGCCCAATGCGGCAGAGATCGCGGCAAGGATCGTGGAAAAGGTGCGGGTGAACCCGGGTAATTATGTAGATAAGAAAAAGTTTGAGCTGATTGAATACTCGGATGCGGACTATGCGGAAGAAATAGAGCGGATCCGCGACAGGTTTACGCCATTGGTAAAAATCTGCAAAGAATATGGTACCGCTATGCGGATCGGGACCAATCATGGTTCATTGAGTGACCGTATTATGAGCCGTTATGGCGATACGCCTGTAGGCATGGTGGAAAGCGCGATGGAATTTCTCCGGATAGCCAGGGCGGAAACGTATCACAATATTGTGCTGAGCATGAAGTCCAGCAATCCACAGGTGATGGTGCAGGCCTACCGGTTGTTGGTAAAAACCATGTTTGACGAATTCGGAGAAATATATCCGTTGCATCTGGGTGTAACGGAAGCCGGCGACGGAGAAGATGGAAGGATAAAAAGCGCGATCGGTATCGGAAGCCTGCTGGAAGATGGACTGGGAGATACTATCCGTGTTTCGCTCACGGAAGATCCTGAACTGGAAATACCCGTATGCAAGGACCTGGTAAGCAGGTATACCTTGCTGCAACAGCAAAAAGCACCCGAAAAAAATAAGGAATCCAGGGATGCCGCCATAAAGCTACCTTATGATCCATTCAATTACCAACGGCGAACAACGTTTGCAATTGATAATATCGGCGGCAGACAGGTACCCGTGGTGATCGCGGATCTTCATAAAATTGAAAAAATCACCCCATCTCATTTACAGAGCATTGGCTACACATACGATGCCGCTATGGATAAATGGCATATCGGTGATGCTGCGGCAGATTATATATTTACAGGTAATCAACTGATCGATTTTAATTTGCCCGGTACACTCAAAGTGATCGTTTTTCCGGATACATGGCAGGATGCTTCGGTACAAACAAACTGTTTTCCTATTTTCCAGGACAGCGGGTATGTGGAAGCGGCAGTAAAAAGCCCAACCATCAATTTTGTGATGGTTGATTGCCTGAACGATGGAAAAGAATCTCCCTATCTCGATAAGCTGGCGAATGATCCTACCGTGGTTATTTGCTTAAGCAGTACTAATTCCAACGCAATGCAATCCGTACGCAGCATGTTTATTGAGTTAAGAAATAAAGAGATTAAAAACCCTGTGATACTGGTGACTGATAGTGCGATGCAGACACCGGATGAACACCTGATCCATTTTGCAACAGAGACGGGTTCATTGTTACTGGATGGTTTTGGTGATGGTATTTGCCTTGGGTTTACCAGTAAGGCACAAATGGAAAATATTCAGGTCAAAGGCAGAACATACCTGCAGGTCAAAGATATTTACCAGTTTGCCAATAACACGGCATTTTCAATTCTACAGGCCACCCGCACAAGGATCTCCAAAACAGAATATATAAGTTGCCCAAGTTGCGGCCGTACATTATTTGACTTGCAGGAAACGACTGCGAAGATCCGTGCACGTACCAATCACCTTAAGGGTGTGAAGATCGCGATCATGGGTTGTATCGTAAACGGTCCCGGGGAAATGGCTGATGCGGATTTTGGATATGTAGGCAACGGCCCGGGAAATATCACTTTATGAAAAGGCCAAGCAGTAGTAACAGGTAATGTAAACAGCGAAGTAGCGGTAGAGGAACTGATCAATTTGCTGAAAGAAAACGAAGCCTGGGTAACACCATGAAAAACACACACTGGGTCATACTTTTTTTTGCGGCACTCATCGGAGATCTTGTGGGCATCCAGTTAAAAAATGAAACGCTGGTATTTATTTGCAAACCGCTTATCATCGTTACGCTTGCCGCCTATTTTATTTCTGCCACAACGGGTTCACCCACGAAATTGAAAAAGTGGATCCTGCTGGCTTTAGTATTTTCCTGGATCGGGGATGTTTTCCTGTTGTTCGATGATAAGAGGGAGACCTTTTTCCTGCTGGGCTTGTCCTCTTTTTTGCTTGCGCATGTTTTCTATATATTCTTTTTCCACCAGGTGCGGCAAATGGAGAAAATAAAAAGCCGCGGCTGGATACTGGTTCCTGTTGTATTGTATTACCTGGCGTTGACTACTCTTTTATCGCCCTATCTTGGCGATAAAAAAATACCTGTTTATGTATATGGTATCGTTATTAGCAGTATGCTGCTGCTGGCCGTGCACATGCTGTATAGTAAAAACAGGATAGCGGGACGTTGGATATTTACCGGCGCACTTTTATTCATAATATCAGACTCTCTACTGGCAATAAATAAATTCTACCATCCGCTGGCATATGCGGGGCAACTGGTAATGCTGACCTATGGGATTGCGCAACTTTGTATAGTTTATGGTGCGATACACTATATAGGGCAATCGCAAAAAAAGTGATCGCCTGAATTCCCGTAACTGTACTATTTTTTCAACTATATTTTCCTCCTGACATAGGGTTGTCACTACCCGGTTGTTGTTTTGTGTAAGAAAATACAATGGCTTACATAAATAAAATATTGACTGTACTGTCTGTGATAGGACTAATTGCCACAGGAGTCGAGAAAAATAATTTTTCTAAAGTAAAACATACTACAATGAAATTAAATGCGGGGATTATTACCGAAAAATTAAAAGAGACGCGGGCTTTCTACCTGCGTGTACTGAACTTTTCCGTCAAATTCGAAAATGAGTGGTTTGTGTTGCTGGAAACACCGGGCGGAACAGATCAGCTCAGTTTTTTACAAGCAGGACATCCCTCCCAGCAGCCTGTTTACCAGGCAGCTTTTGCTGGCAAAGGAGTTTATTTAACTATCGAAGTAAATGATGTGGATGGAGAATACAAACGCATCAGGTCCCTGGATATTCCTATCGAGATTGCGATAAGAGATGAGGACTGGGGTGATCGTCATTTTTCTATTCTTGATCCTAACGGAGTGGGGATTGATATTGTAAGGTATACCGCGCCTGAAGAGTGATGGAAGAGTATTTTGCAATAAAAGCCAACCAGCATAAAGTGATTTTAACACGGAACTACGGATAAACTTCATGTATTGGTCTGAAAAGATTTTCTAAACCGGAAGCACGGAGAAGCTAAAATGGATAGTACATTTCTTATTGATCCGTGCTTCCCTATTCTTAAGTTGGATTTTAAATGAGATCAGGAATAGAGTATTGCACAAACAAAAAGAATGATCAACTGTGATTCCGTGTTAAAACAAACTTTAGAGAAGCCGCCAATTTTCGAACACCTGTTTGTCATAGAAATGTTCATAGACAAAATCTCCCTTAACGCATTATAAAGACCAAACAACCAGAGCAAATCTTTCTTGACCGATTTTCGTTACCAGCGCCCGCGAAATCTCTTCGCCAATCCTGAACCTTCATACCTAAATCTTCCTTCCGTACTTTTTAAACCGGAACTGGTCTAAATTTGCACCAAATTTGGTACAGCGATGAAAACAGATTTCCTGGTGATCGGTTCTGGTATAGCGGGTCTGACCTATGCACTGAAAGTAGCGCGTCAGTTCCCCGAGAAAAAAGTGTTGGTGATGACAAAAGCAACTGCCGATGAAACCAATACCAAGTACGCCCAGGGCGGTGTTGCCGTTGTAAATGACCTGGAGAATGACAGCTTTGAAAAACACATTGAGGATACGCTTATTGCCGGTGATGGTTTATGCAATGAGAAAGTGGTGGAGATCGTGGTAAAAGAAGGGCCTGACCGTGTAAACGAGCTCATTGAACTGGGAGCTGAATTCGACAGGGAAAAAGACGGGGATTATAAGCGGGGAAAAGAAGGAGGGCATTCGGAATTCCGGATCCTGCATCACAAAGATGTGACAGGAAGGGAAATGGAAAGAGCATTGATTGATGCGGTCAATTCACAGTCGAACATAGAATTTATCAAACATTGTTTTGTTATTGATATCATTACCCAGCACCATCTTGGTTACCTGATTACCAAGGCCACGCCTGATATAGAATGTTACGGCGTGTATGTATTGAACCTGCATTCCAATAAAATAGAAAAGATAACGGCCAAGATCACGTTGCTGGCTACTGGTGGTAATGGGCAGGTATACAGGACCACTACCAATCCGGCAATAGCTACGGGTGATGGTGTAGCCATGGTATACCGGGCAAAAGGACGAATCGAGAATATGGAATTTATCCAGTTTCATCCTACCGCATTATATGAACCCGGTGCAAGGGGCCAGGCTTTTCTTATTACCGAAGCTGTACGCGGAGACGGAGGAATACTGCGCAATAAGGATGGAGAAGCGTTTATGGAAAAATATGATCACCGCAAGGACCTTGCACCCAGGGATATTGTAGCAAGGGCCATCGATAGTGAAATGAAACGCACCGGTACCGAGCATGTATGGCTGGATTGCCGGCATTTCACCACGGAAAAATTCACCGAGCATTTTCCTAATATCTATGAGAAATGTTTATCCATAGGAATTGATATTACCAAACACCTTATACCCGTGGCGCCGGCAGCGCATTATAGTTGCGGCGGTATAAAAACAGATGAGTGGGGCAGAAGCTCGGTTAAAAATCTGTATGCCTGCGGTGAATGCTCCAGTACTGGCTTGCATGGCGCCAATCGCCTTGCAAGTAACTCATTGCTGGAAGCGATGGTGTTCGCGCATCGTTGTTATGTAGATGTGGTAGAGCGGATAGGAGGGATACAGTTCCAGGAAACGATCCCCGACTGGAACGCGCAGGGAACAGCAGAACCGAAAGAAATGATCCTTATCACGCAGAGTTTGAAAGAACTACAACAAGTAATGAGCGATTATGTAGGTATTGTACGCAACGATATCCGTTTGGAGCGCGCATTAAGCAGGCTGGACCTGTTATGGGAAGAAACAGAACAATTGTACCAGGGATCTTCTTTGTCGCCACAATTGCTGGAGTTGCGCAATATGATCACCGTTGGTTACCTGATCGTAAAAGGAGCAGCATTCAGGAAAGAAAGCCGTGGACTGCATTACAATACAGATTACCCGGGTAAGAGCGTACTGGTACAGAATATCGTGTTGTAGAAGGTCCGGCGGCGGCTCAATATTGACTGAATAAACTTTAATGCTGATGTACTATATCGTTTACGGGTTATTATATACTTTTTCGTTGTTGCCATTGAGCATACTGTACCTGTTTTCCAACCTGGCCTATTTTATTATTTATCATATTGCGGGGTATCGCAAAAAGATCGTGCTGGATAATCTCCGGTTTGCATTTCCTGAAAAAACAGAGAAGGAAAGGATAGGCATTGCAAAGAAATTTTATCTTAATCTTACGGACACTTTCATTGAGTCGATCAAGATGATATCCATAAGTCAGAAGGAAGTAGAGAAAAGAAGCCGCCCCGATTTTGAATATATCAATGAACTGATCGATAAAGGATATAATATTCATATCCTGGTTGGCCACCAGTTCAACTGGGAATTTGCAAATCTTGTTTATGCCAAACGCTTAAGAATTCCCTTTGTAGGCATCTATATGCCGATCACCAATAAGATACTGGATAAGATATTTTATAAATTCCGAAGCAGGTACGGCACGGTATTGATCTCTGCGCGTGATTTTAAAAATAAAATGCACCATGTTTTTAAAGAACAATACATTCTTGGTCTTGGTGCCGATCAGAATCCGGGTAACCCGGCATCCGCTTACTGGTTAAACTTTTTTAACCGACCAGCTCCTTTTGTAACGGGCCCGACAAAGGGCGCCGTTAAAAATAATACCGCTATTGTATATGTCGGCTTTCAGAAAGTAAAGCGTGGTCATTATGCGTACAAAATGTATAAGATGGCCGAAAACGCGATCGATTATACCCCTCAACAACTGACGGTCATGTACCGTGACCTGCTGGAAAAAACGATCCGGGAAGATCCGGCTAACTACTTGTGGAGCCATAGACGGTGGAAATATGAATGGAAGCCGGAGTATGGGGAGATGATTTATTAACGAGTAGCATCGGCTCCTGTTCAACGGTTTCCGGAAGCGACAGAATAAGGCATACCGTTAAAACACCGTATTTGGGAAAGAAATAACCCTTGTTAATTGCTTTTGCAATTATCAAATTTGAATTGTATTTTAATTATTCTTTCACCAAAATCGAACTGTTATGAAAAAAATCATTTTAGCCCTATCCGGGATTCTCTGTCTGTACTGTTTTTTTAGTCTTACTTCCTGTAATTCGGGTACCAGCGCAAAACTTACTCATGAAGATTCGGTAAACATATGCAAAGCGATGCAAATGAGCCAGGTCGAGATTTCTCAAAAAGCGGCTTATGTTTTTAAAACTGACTTCAGGATCAAATCAGTAATAGACTCAGCAACAGCAACAAAACTGCACCAGGCATATATTGATAATCCTATAGCAACTATGATCAATTCAAATAATGAACTTGTAAGAGGTTTTTATATTAACGCAAAAGATTTAGGAGATATCTATAAAACAGGTAAAAAAGGAGCACGGATTTATATGGGCTATGATGGTGCCAAATACAGGATCATGTTGGTCGGGGTTGACCAATACGGAGGAAATGATCTTTCTAAAGTGACAGATGACTTTATCCCTTGCCCTACTGAGTGTCCTGATGGCGGAGGCTATACAACAGAAATAAAAAGACAGGTACTGGCACGTGATCTTAATTATTTAAGAACAGATGGCAATGAGATCGTTCTTAAAGGATTTAACTCAACAGAATACCGGCGCCAGTATCAATAATTTTGTTATGCAGGCAACACAAGTATTCTATTTCAGTATATTATTAATTGTAACTGTAATTGGTGCATTTAAATACAGGACGCTATCTGTACCTGGCCGGTTCCTGTTTTTACTGGTAGCTTATACCCTTGTCAAAGAGATTTCTGCATTTATCATCGCAAAAACAACAGGGTATAATCTTTCATTCTATAAGTATTTAAGTCCGGTTGATTTTTTACTGACAATGGCCGTCTTTTGGAATATACCAACCCTGGTAAACAGGAGATTGATCCTTAGTACAATTAGCGTTATTGTAATTGTGTTTTATTTTTTAAATCTTTTTATATGGCAGCCTCCCGGAAAGGGCGTGGATTCGAATTTTAAATTGCTGAGAAGTTTTTTTCTTGTGATGGTAACACTGTTATTGTTTTTCGGCATGGCAAAAAATATTTACAGTATTGATTTTTGGAAGAATAGCGAGTTTTGGTTTGGATCAGCAATCCTGATATTTTACGTTGTAAATATCTTCTACTGGGGTGTATACAATTACTACCTCGGAAACAAGCAGCTTATAATGAAGCAGGTTCTGCGACCTACATTCGACTTATCTAATTATATATTTTATGGTTTCCTGGGAATAGCACTGTGGTTTGACAGTTTTTTATATTCGAAAAAAGGCATTTAAAAATAATGTGGAAGGATGGGGAAATACGATTTTTTATAATAATAGCGATTGCCGTTTTTTTATTGCTACTTATATTTATCCTATTTTTTGTGATTGCTTATTACAGAAAACAAATCTCCTTTTCAAACCAGCAGGAAAAATTAAAACTACATTATCAGCAGGAAATTCTCCAGGCACAGCTGGAGATCCAGGAACAGACGCTCAAAACCATTTCACAGGAGATACACGACAATATCGGGCAGGTGCTTAGTCTTGCCAAACTCAACCTGAACAGAATGGATATTTCAAAGCCGGAAAAATTGCAGGAGAAAATTGATGATTCTAAAAACCTGGTCAGTAAAGCAATCCAGGATCTTCGTGATCTTTCAAAAAGCCTGAATACAGATAATATCTCTTCAATGGGAATAGTGAGATCACTGGAATATGAAATGGACATGATCCGCAAAACGGGGTTTGAGACAAGGCTTGACATAAACGGGGAACAACTAAAGCTTGAATCACAAAAAGAACTGATCCTTTTCCGCATCGTACAGGAAACCCTTAACAATATAATGAAACATGCAGAAGCCAGTTCTATTTTTGTATCACTGGTTTACGAAGAAAAAAACCTGTCAATAGTAATAAAAGATAACGGCAAGGGATTTGATCTCACACCCCTGAGCCAGCAAACCGGTTCTGCATATGGCCTGGGCATCCGCAACATGCATAATCGTGCAAACCTCATTGGCGCGGATTTTAAAATGAGCAGCACCATCGGCGAAGGAACAGCCGTGTTGATTTCCCTACCTTTAAACAATCATAATTCATAATGTATGCAGCAAAAACCTACGGTTGTACTTGTAGACGATCACGCATTGCTTCGTAAGGGCCTTGCGGGTCTTGTAAAAGATCTTGATTATGATGTATTATTTGAGGCGGATAACGGCGATGACTTTATTGCAAAACTGCAAACCAACCCAGCACCAGACATCGTGCTGCTCGATATCAATATGCCGAAAAAAGATGGCTATGATACTGCTCTTTGGTTAAAAAGAAATAAACCGGATATCAAAGTGCTTGCATTAAGTATGTACGATGATGAGAATGCGATCATAAGGATGCTGAAAAACGGCGCTAAAGGGTATATCCTGAAAGATACTGAACCCGCTGAGCTCAATGCCGCTATCCAGGCCTTGCTTACCAAGGGTTTCTATTATTCGGAAATGGTGACCGGCCGGCTCATCCACACCATCAATACGATGGATGAGGAACACAGCGATGCAAAAAATATCCTGGGATTAAATGAAAGGGAAACAGAATTTCTTAAACTGGCCGCCAGTGAAATGACCTATAAAGAAATAGCGGAACAAATGCATCTCAGTCCAAGGACCATTGACGGGTACAGGGACGCTTTATTTGAAAAACTGGAACTGAAAAGCAGGGTAGGCCTTGTGCTTTTTGCTATAAAAAACGGCATAGTGAAAGTCTAATTCAAAATTCAAAAATGCAAAAAAATCCAGATGTTCGGAGTCTATTTTTTAATTTTTAATTTTGACTTTTGAATTAATTCAGCACGCTTTTCTCCTTCACAATCTTCACTTTCTCCTGTTCTTTGATCTTACCCCAGCCACCCACTACATTGCGAAGATTATGAATGCCCTGGCGTTTTAATAATGAAGCTGCAATAACGCTTCGGTAACCTCCCGCACAATGCACGTAAAGATTGTCCGAATCGTCAAGATTAGCCATACTGCCCGGATCGCTCATATCACTCAGTGGAATATTGAGCGCGTCTTCAAGATGACCGTCGGCAAACTCTACCGGTTTGCGGACGTCTATTATTTTCAGCCTGTCGTCGAATGGAATATCCATCATTAACTCATCGGCTTCTATATCGATGATCAGGTCTATCTTTTCACCACTGTTCTGCCAGCTGGCAAAACCTCCGTCAAGGTAGCCCTGTACTTTGTCAAGGCCCACTCTTGCCAGGCGGATAATGCTTTCTTTTTCTTTACCGGGGTCAGCTACAAGCAACATAGGCGCGTCAAAAGGTAATAAGCTTCCTGCCCATTCGGCAAATCTTCCATCGAGCCCGATACTGATCGATTCCGGAATAAATCCATGTGTGAATTCATCTGAACGACGGGTATCAAGTATGATCGTATCCTCAGTCAATTGTTTTTTAAACTCAGTTACACTAAGCGCCTTCATACCCTGCTCCAATACTTCATCCAGGCTCTCATAGCCTTCTTTATTGATCCTGGCGTTGATCGGGAAATACAAGGGCGGTGGAGGAATGCCATCGGTCACGGCCTCTATAAAGGCGTTCCTGTCGGCAGCTTTCAGCGCATAGTTGAATTGTTTTTCTTCGCCAATCGTGCTATGTGTATCAGGTCCCAGGTTTTTACCACAGGAACTGCCAGGGCCATGAGCGGGGTAAACGATCACTTCATCCGCGAGCGTTATTATTTTAGTGTGGAGGCTGTCGTAAAGCATGCCTGCCAGGTCATTGGTCGTTAATTCATTTGTCTTTTGTGCCAGGTCGGGACGGCCTACATCTCCTACAAACAACGTATCACCGGTGAAAACACAATAATCTTTTCCATCAGCATCTTTCAATAAATAACAGGTAGACTCAAGTGTATGACCCGGGGTATGCAAAACATGGATCGTCAGACCACCGATAGTAAAATTTTCGCCGTCTTTGGCGATATACACAGGAAATTTGGTCTCGGTGCCCGGACCATATACAATTGGCGCATCAGTAGCCTTGCCAAGATCGATATGGCCACTCACAAAATCAGCATGGAAATGGGTTTCAAAAATATATTTGATCCTGGCTTTTCTTTCATTGGCCAGGTCGAGGTAGACATCAATATCCCTTAGCGGGTCAATGACAGCGGCCTCGCCGTTATGTTCAATATAATAGGCTGCCTCACTCAGACAGCCGGTATACAATTGTTTGATAAACATGCTTCAGTGTTTAAAACGTAAAAATACTTCATTTAAACGCAAAAAGGAAGCCATGGGCTTCCGCTGACAACCAGTCAGATGAAGTGTTAATTCAACAAAGATTCTACGAATTGGTTCAATTCTTCAAATCTCCTTGCATTAACGGAGTAGTAGATGAATTTTCCATCCCGCACAGTTTTAACAAAACCAGCTT
>CAZGSG010000104.1:15772-18806 GCA_964528095.1 uncultured Terrimonas sp. | reverse complement strand
AAGGGGGATTAAAAAGGCTGACCCGTAATCTTGCAACAGAATGGGCCGCACATAATATACAGGTAAACGGTATTGGTCCCGGTTATATAGCCACGCCGATCAACACATCCTATCGTACCGCGGGTAATCCATTAAACGATTATATTATCAGCCGTACGCCGGCAGCCAGATGGGGTGTGCCGGAAGACCTTGTGGGCACAGCTATATTTCTTTCTTCACCCGCTTCGGATTTTGTGAACGGGCAGATCATTTATGTAGACGGGGGATTGCTCAGTTCATTTGGAAAACCATTGCAGCCATCATGAAGATCAGGAATTTTCGCTGGTGGATCGTAGCATTGATTGCACTGGCTACGGCAATCAATTACCTGGACAGGCAGAACCTGCCGGTGGCGTTGAGTGAAATAAGAAAAACATTTTCGGTAAGCGATGTTGATTATGGTTTGATCAATAGCCTTTTTCTTTTTGCTTATGGTACCATGTACGCGATTGGCGGAAGGATCATTGATGTACTTGGTTCCAGGAAAGGGTACGCCATCATGATCATCTGGTGGTCGCTGGCAAATATGTTGCATGGATTTGTTTCAACTGTTGCGGGACTCGGCATCGCCCGGTTTTTGCTGGGTATTGGTGAAGGCGGCGCATTTCCCGGTTCTGCCAAAGTTGTTTCCGAATGGTTTCCCGCAAAAGAACGTTCACTGGCTTTTGGTATATTCAATACAGGATCGAGTATCGGTGCATTGATCGCGCCACCATTGATTGTATTGATCATTGCGGTATTTAGTTGGCGTTGGGTTTTTATCCTATTTGGCCTGGTTGGTTTGGTTTGGGCGATTGTATGGCTGCTGGTTTATCGCCTGCCGCAGAAGAGCCGGTTCGTAACGGCAAAAGAGATAGGTTATATCGAATCGTCCATCAAAACAGCAGCAATAAGTGCCGGCGATGTACCGATATCCTGGATAAGTTTATTTAAGTATCGCAAACTCTGGGGATTACTCGCTATTAAATTTCTACCGGACGCGGGCTGGTATTTTTTTATCTTCTGGCTTCCCAAATATTTAAATGATGTAAGAGGACTTGATATCAAAGCGATCGGCTACTATGCATGGATACCCTATGCGTTTGCAGGTTGCGGCAGTTTATTAGGTGGCTGGCTGAGCAGCTACCTGATCAAAAGAAATTATTCGCTGGATAGAGCCCGGAAAATTCCATTAGGAATAGCTGCGGCCATGATGCCAGCATCATTATTCATCACCGATGCCTCACTGGGGATGGCCATTATCTTTTTCAGCATGGCCATGTTTGGTCACCAGCTTTATTCAACGATTGTTCAAACCCTGGTGGCGGATATGTTTCCATCAAAAGTAGTGGGTTCGGTTGCCGGATTGATGGGTTGCGTGGCTACCTATGGAGCTATGTTGTTCAGCCTGGTCATTGGTTTCGTAATAGAAAAACATGGATATGCCCCGGCATTTATCATATCCGGTTTTTTGCATCCGCTGGGTTTTTTGTTCCTGTTTCTCATTATAAAAAAAATAGCACCTGTAAAGATCCGGCCTGCTACAAAAATATAAAGTCATGAAACTGTCCATTGCTATTGCAGATACAGCGGCATTGCCAAGTGCATTCGTAGTGTACCGTGGGTTTGAAAAAAACATACCAGGGATAGCCGCCTTAGGATTCCAGGGAGTGGAGTTGGCACTGAAAAGAGCAGATGAAGTAAATGCAGGTAAACTCGCCAGGCTGCTTGACGAACATGGGCTTGAAGTATCCTGCATATCTACCGGGCAGGTATATGCAGACGGCGGACTAATGCTGACCCATGATGACAAACTCAAAAGACAAAAAGTAATGGACATATTTAAAGAATTGATAGACCTGGCAGCGCATTTTGGTCAATTGATCAATATAGGTCGTGTACGTGGACAGATCGGCGACCGTTCAAGAGAATATGTAGAAAAATTATTTGTAGAAACGGTAAGAGAACTCTGCGCATATGCGCAAACACGCGGCGTTACCTTAATGCTTGAACCGGTAAACAGGTATGAAATAGATTTTATCAATAACGTGGAAGAAGGGATTGTCTTGCTTAGAAAAATCGACAGGAAAAATATGCTGCTCATGCCCGATGTATTTCATATGAATATCGAGGATAAAACCATAGGCAGGCAACTTGCCGAACATGTCAGCGATATCCGGTATATCCATTTAGCCGATTCCAACAGGCATGCACCCGGTCAGGGCCATTTGGATTTTGAAGATATTTTCGGGCACCTAAAACAGGCCGGTTATAACGGATGGGTTTGCGCAGAGATACTTCCTGTGCCGGACCCCGATACAGCAGCGAAAAGAACCGCAGCCTATTTATTGCCGTTTGTCAACCGGCATAACGAAAAATATAGATAGATTATATGCAAAACAAATCAATCATCATCGGAAACGATCACGGGGGATACGAACTAAAAGTATTGCTGAAAGAACATCTGGAAAAAAAGGGGTATTCCGTAGAGGATATTGGAGCTGATTCAGGACAGATAGTACGGTATCCCTATTATGCGGCTAAAGTAGCCAACGCTGTAGCAGCAGCTACTATTTCCCGCGGCATATTGATTTGTTCCACCGGTATCGGCATGAGCATCATTGCCAATAAGTTCAAAGGCGTCAGGGCTGCGCTGTGTTACAGTACCTACCAGGCCAAAATGACTTCGGCTCATAACCAATCAAATATTCTCTGTCTTGGCGGTCGCTGTATCGGTGTATTTGAAGCAATCGATATCGTGGATACCTGGCTCAATACCGGGTATGAAGGCGGACGACATGATATATCGCTTGGTTTGATCAGGGACGCGGAAGAAATAAATCTCACAGGAGAAGGATGGCAACCCGAAATGCCCGGTAATCAATGAGGCATAAACCGGTTCATATAAAATAAATGAGTTGGTTTCAAAAAAACAGTAAAAATCATAAAGAAGAATAAAAAGTACAAAGCAGGAGGAAAATGATAAGAGGGCGCAAAGAGCAAAAGGATAAAAAAG
>CAZGSG010000104.1:0-15762 GCA_964528095.1 uncultured Terrimonas sp. | reverse complement strand
AAAGAACAGGACTTGTATTGACTATACCTGGTTGTAAACTTTTATTATATTAGGGCGCAAAAAATAGCTATGAGAAATAAAACACTAAGGATACATAATGATGATAATGTGGAAGTGGCTCTTGCAGATCTGCCCCTGCATTCAGTGGTCGATATAGCGGGGGAACCAGTGACATTAAAGGACCAGGTGCCCGCGAAACATAAATATGCCGTTCAGGATCTGCAGGAAGGTGATGCTATTATCATGTATGGCGTGCTGGTGGGCAATGCGGTGAAGACTATCCGCAAAGGAGAGATGATCTCAACCAGCAATATCCGTCATGCTTCCAATGATTTTGCAGTCAGCGGTAAAAAAACAACATGGATTGCACCGGATATTTCCCGGTGGAAGAACAGGCAGTTTTCAGGTTATCATCGCCACGATGGATCCGTAGGCACGGCTAACTACTGGTTGATCATTCCGCTGGTTTTTTGTGAGAATAAAAATGTAGAAGTGGTGTATGACGCGTTGGTGAAAGAACTGGGATATGTGAATGATGTATCTGCACAGCGAAAACAGGTAGCATCACTGGTAAAAAGGTACCAGGCAGGAGAAACTGCCCAGGAGATACTTGTTGCAGATATAGATCTGCGGGATGAAAAAAATAAAAAAGACGATCAGTTATTTCCCAACCTCAGCGGCATAAAGTTGCTCACACATACACTGGGTTGTGGCGGTACAAAAGATGATAGCCGTTCGCTTTGCGGATTGCTCGCCGGGTATATTACCAATGCGAATGTTGCCGGCGCCACGATCCTGAGTCTTGGCTGCCAGAATGCACAGGTGGACATGTTGAAGGAAGAGATCGCGAAACGGGATGATAATTTTCAAAAGCCATTAGTCGTACTTGAGCAGCAGGAAGTTGGTAATGAAGCTGTTTTTCTTCAACTGGCCATCAAACAAACATTTGCAGGATTGATGAAGGCGAATGAGCAGGAACGTCGTCCCGCGCCCCTGAATAAATTATGTATCGGGCTGGAGTGTGGAGGCTCTGATGGTTTCTCAGGCATCTCCGCCAATCCAGCATTAGGTCATGCATCCGATCTGCTGGTGGCGCTTGGCGCTTCCGTGATCCTGTCAGAATTTCCCGAACTATGTGGGGTAGAGCAGGAGTTAATAGATCGTTGCGCATCGGAAACCGCGGCAAAAAAATTTGTAGGACTTATGTCTGCCTATCATTCACTGGCCAAACTGATCGGATCGGGTTTTGATTCAAATCCATCGGCAGGTAATATTGCCGACGGGCTGATCACTGATGCGATTAAATCTGCCGGTGCTGCAAAAAAAGCGGGCACTTCACCTATCATGGATGTGCTGGACTACCCGGAAAAAGTCAGTAAGCCTGGTCTTAGTTTATTATGTACGCCCGGCAGTGATATTGAATCGACCACGGCCGAAGTAGGTGCCGGCGCTACCATCGTGTTATTTACTACCGGTCTTGGCACACCTACCGGGAATCCTATCTGCCCGGTTGTAAAAATTGCGACCAATACGCGGTTATACAACAAGATGAATGATATCATTGATCTCGACGCAGGTACAGTGATCAGTGGAGAAGAAACCCCGGAGCAGGTGGGTGAACGAATACTGGAATATATTATCCGTCTCGCTTCGGGAGAAGAAACAGCAAAAGCAGACAGGGGAAATCATGCCGATTTTATTCCCTGGAAACGTGGTATCTCCTTATAATCTATCTTAGAAACGAAATCAAAAAGATATATGAATCTGTACAAATTGCCCGATACGATTATTTTAAGAACGCAGGATGGATTTTATAAGATCAGTCAACACTGGGATGAGTTGATCAATCGCCCTGCACTGTATCGTTATCTCGCTGATCAGCTCAACGGCTTTGAACGTATTACAGAAGAAACGGCGAACCAGCATCTTGCCGCGGGTGTATTGCCACCAGTCGGGAGCCAGGAAGTATGGGCTGCGGGAGTTACCTATTTCAGTAGTATGGAGGCGCGGATGGAAGAATCAAAAGAGTCAGGAGGGGCCGATCTGTATTACCGCGTGTATCATGCCGACAGACCTGAACTGTTTTTTAAATCACTGGCCCATCGTGTTGCCGGTGATAAGCAGGTAGTGAATATTCGCAGGGATTCCGTGTGGAATGTACCTGAACCTGAACTGGCGCTTTATATAGACTCCACCGGCCTGATCCAGGGATATACGATTGGCAATGATATGAGCTCAAGAAGCATTGAAGGTGAAAATGCTTTATACCTTCCACAGGCTAAAGTATATGACCGCAGCGCGGCTTTAGGCCCCTGTCTGTATGTGCCTGCAACTCCTATCAGCAGGGACACAACCATAAGTATCACTATTTCCCGGAATGGAAACATTGCATATAGTGATTCGGTGACATTGGTACAAATGAAGCGCTCGCTTACGGAGCTTGCAGCTTACCTGTATCGTGAACTGAGTTTTGACCAGGGCTGTTTTTTAATGACGGGCACCTGTTTGGTACCACCACCTGAATTTACATTAGCTGAAAATGATATTGTTGAGATTGCTATTGAGGGGATTGGGGTGCTTACTAACACCATAGGGTATAAAATTCAAAATTAAAAAGTCAAAATTCAAAAATGGCCACTGATGTTAGTGAGTCGTTTTGTTTTTTTGATTTTTGTTATTTGCACGTGTAGTTGATTTTTGATCATGCTGCGGGTGCATTTTTTTTGTTTATTATTTGCTGTGGTTATCCCTTGCGGATATTATAAAATTCAAAAATGGCCGCTGATATTAGTGCGTCGTTTTGTTTTTTTGATTTTTATTATTTGCACGTGTAGTTGATTTTTGATCATGCTGCGGGTGCATTTTTTTTTGTTTATGATCTGCTGTGGTCAGTCGAATAACAGGCCTTCCGGCCAGGGCCATAAGGCATAAAATTTTAAACCTAAAAACGATGGCCGGTATTAGTGAACCTGTTTTTGAATTTTGAATTTTGATTTTTTAATTCATTGAAAGTTACGGTATTAGGATAGTTGTTGGGCGATTTAGTAGAAATCAGGATTCACTATTTTATAAATTAATGGTTTGTATCGTCGTAAGTGATAACCCTATTTTTGGTTTGTTGATTAACGCCAAAATATAACGATTGCTTTTATGAGTCTACAAAAAATTATAGTAGTTGGTAGTTCAAATATGGACATGGTTGTTAAAACCCATCATATACCTGCCCCCGGTGAAACCGTTTTATCAGGATCTTTTTTTATGAACCCAGGAGGAAAGGGCGCCAACCAGGCAGTCGCTATTGCAAGACTTGGGGGCAATATCACTTTTATCTCCAAGCTGGGCAATGATATTTTTGGTACACAGTTTACCCAGTTATTCAATGAAGAAGGGATCGATACCAGCTTTATGCTGGCAGATGAGGATCAACCATCCGGTGTAGCGCTGATCACGGTTGACCAGGCAGGGGAGAACAGCATAGTGGTTGCCTCGGGCGCCAATGCTTTTTTATCTGTTGCGGATATTGAACCTGCATTAAATGAAATAGCCTCTGCCGATATCCTGCTTGTACAATTGGAAATACCTATGGAAACGGTGAACTATGTGGTGCAATACGCGGCTTCCAAGGGTATCAAAGTCATATTAAATCCCGCACCTGCCAATACACTTTCTCCTGAGCTGCTTCGGAATGTGGATATTCTCACACCCAATAAGACCGAAGCCGGGATGTTGACCAATATGAGTGTAACAAATATTGAAACAGCAAAAAAAGCAGCGAAAGCCATCTGTAAACAAGGTGTAAAGAATGTGATCGTGACAATGGGAGCGTTGGGTGCGATCTTATGCCAGGAAGGAGAGTGTTCTCTCTTGCCTGTCAAGGAGGTAGAAGCGGTAGACACCACCGGTGCGGGTGATGTATTTAACGGGGCTCTGGCAGTGGCGCTCTCCGAGGGTAAAGACCTGGACGCGGCGGTTGTATTTGCCAATGAAGCCGCCGCCATTTCCGTTACGCGACTGGGCGCGCAATCGGCAATACCCAAACGCAGCGAAGTGATCATTAAAAAATTAAACATGACAAGTTAAGGATACCGTCTCTGATTATACACAATCTAAAATTGCTGCCATATGTTTATCGTTGAAAGTTATACACTAGCCATCCTCTTCTGTTTCGTCACGATGCTTTGCTGGGGCTCATGGGCGAACACACAAAAATTGGTCACGGGTAAGTGGCGTTTCGAATTGTTTTACTGGGATTATGTGATAGGCATTTTATTGTTCTCGCTTATTGCAGCTTTTACATTGGGTAGCACCGGTGATAAAGGAAGGAGTTTTATGGAAGATATTTCGCAGGCAAGTTCAGGCAATATCGCCAGTGCATTTGTTGGCGGTATCATTTTTAACCTTGCCAATATTCTTCTTACCGCGGCTATTGCCATCGCGGGGATGTCAGTGGCTTTCCCGGTAGGTATCGGTATAGCGCTGGTGCTTGGCGTGATCATCAATTACTCTGCTGTACAAAAAGGCGATCCCGTATTGCTTTTTTCAGGCGTGATACTCGTTTCGCTTGCGATCATATTAAATGCCGTCGCTTACAAGAAACAGGCAGCCATCAATAAAAAACCCGGCACCAAGGGTATCATCCTTTCCGTGCTTGCCGGTATACTCATGTCATTTTTCTATCGCTTTATAGCAGCATCGATGGATATCAGCAATTTTGAATCGCCTGAACCATTGAAGATGACGGCTTATTCCGCGTTCGTCGTTTTTGCCAGCGGTATATTCATCAGCAATTTTATTTTCAATACCATTATGATGCGCCGCCCGCTGGAAGGTGCCCCGGTGGACTATAAACAATATTTTAAAGGAAGGCTCTCTATACACCTGGTAGGTATTCTCGGTGGTGTGATATGGGGTGTCGGTAATCTATTCAACCTGATTGCCGCTGGTAAAGCCGGGCCTGCTATCTCTTATGGTTTAGGTCAGGGCGCCACACTCATCGCCGCGATATGGGGCGTACTGGTATGGAAAGAATTTAAGAACTCTTCACCTGGTACCTCCAAACTGCTTGCCGGTATGTTCCTGTTCTTTTTGATCGGGCTCGGCCTGATCATTTATTCTGGATTGAGTTAACGAACCATCACCAAGTCTTTTCTTCTATTATTTGATAAAAATTGATTGCTTATGAAACAGCTCATTCTTAACGGGGGGAAACTCACTACTTTCCTGCTGTCCTGTCTGCTGATTTTTTTCTCTGTTTATTCTGCATCTGCCCAGGGGGTAAAAGTCTCCGGTACCATTAAATCCACAACGGGCCAGCCCCTGCCGGGAGTTAACATTGTTGAAAAAGGAAGTAAGCTTGGAGCTGCCTCTGATTCAACAGGGCACTATGAAATCATGGCACGCAGTTCATCAACGGTGCTTGTTTTTTCTTTTGTGGGGCATCAGCCACAGGAAGTAACAGTCGGCAACCAGGCAAACATCGATATAACATTAACCTCATCCGAGGGCAATCTCGGTGAAGTAGTGGTGGTAGGATATGGTACACAACGAAAGACCAGTCTTACCGGATCTGTGAGTGATATAAAAGGAGAAGAACTATCAAGAAGACCGGTATCAAGTATTCAACAGGCTTTGCAGGGTAAACTTCCCGGCCTTACGATCCTTGATAAGGGCGGATTACCCGGCTCTTCCAACACACCGATGGTGATCCGTGGTGTGAAGACATTGTATACTTCTGAAGATCTTTCCGGCTCCGCTACCGGCCCGCTTGTACTGGTAGATGGAATAGAACAGCCATTCGGCAATATCAATCCTGATGATGTAGAAACATTAACCGTGTTGAAAGACGCGAGTTCTACTGCTATCTACGGATCACGCGCTTCGAACGGTGTGGTACTTATAACTACCAAAAGAGCGAGGAGCGGAAAAGTAGCAGTCTCCTATAGCGGGTACTATGCCGTACAGGAATCGATCAGTAATCTGCAGAACATGGATATCGAAAGTTACCTGCGTTTGCAGAACACCGCCTATAAAAATGTAGGTGGCGCGCCACCGTATCCTTACCGTGACCAGGACATTGATGGATACATACAGGGATCAAAGACCGATCCATTGAAATACCCTTTGCCCTATGACTGGTTCAATACCTTGTTTCATTCCGCACCTCAAACAAATCATACCCTGTCTGTAAGCGGGGGTAATGAAAATTTTAAAGCGCGTATGAGTATTCGTTACCAGGACCAGGACGGTATCATCGACAATACCAATGCGAACCTGAGCGAGGTAAGGGTGAATACCGATTACAAAGTATCATCTAAAATAAACGTATCGGCTGATATCGATTACCGGTATGAGAAAACATTAAATCCTTATGGACTCGCAAGTATCCTGCAATTCATGTCGCAAAATGGTATCTGGGTCGTGCCACAATATCCAAACGGTGATTATGGCGGAGGACCCCAGGGAAACAATCCGAAACTACTGATAGAGAAAGGTGGCTATAACAGGAGGGCTTCAGATTATATAATCGGTAGCCTGAAGGGTGAATGGGAAATAATCCGTGGATTAAAATTCACCACCCAGTTTGCAGCAAGGTCTACCAACGGGTATGGTAAATTGTTTCAAAATACCTGGGAGACCAGGGACTCAACAGTTGTTAAGAAAAGAAACCTGATCAATACATTGACAGAATCCAGAAGTATAGATCGCGAATATACCCTGAACAACCTGCTGAACTATTCCAATAATTTTGGTGATCATAGTGTGAAAGCGTTGCTGGGCTATTCACAAATACAACATACGACCAGCAACCTGACTGCGTCAAGACAATCGTTTTATAATAATGATGTACAATCGATCGATGCCGGTGCGAACAATGAAACCAAGAACAACAGCGGGAATGACCTGGAATGGGGACTGCGTTCCTATTTCGGAAGAGTGAACTATGCTTTCGATGACAAATACCTGCTGGAAGCAAATGGTCGTTTCGATGGATCCTCCAGGTTCACAGGAAATAACCAGTATAGCTTTTTCCCATCGTTCTCTGCCGGATGGCGTATTTCCCAGGAAAAATTCTTTGATGGGTTGAAGGATCGTATAGATGAATTAAAGATAAGAGGTTCATGGGGACGTACAGGTAACCAGGCCGTAGCCCTGTATAGTTATTTCTCCACGCTGAACCTGGTGACATACAATTTTAATAACGCGCCGGTACAAGGTTATGTACAGTCACAGATCGCTAATCCCGATCTTACCTGGGAAACAACAACGGAAACCAACCTGGGCCTGGATGCGCAGTTGCTAAAAAGAAGATTGACTTTCTCCTTTGATTATTATACCAAAAGAACATCGGGTATCCTGCTTACACTTCCTGTTCCGGGAACATTGGGATTGCAGGCAGGTCCACAGAATGCAGGTGTTGTAGAAAATAAAGGTGTCGAGTTCGGGCTTGGTTCAAAAAACAGGTTTGGTGATTTCGCACTTGATGCCAACCTGAACCTCAGCATTAATAAAAATAATGTAGTAGATCTTGCCGGTACCGGTCCATTCTTCTATGGTGATGATGGAAATCCCCGTTATACCATCCAGGAAGGATTACCGATCTATTCATTCTGGGGATACAAAACGGCTGGTTTATACCAGACAGATGATGCCGCCAGCAAAGGTCCATTGTATACGCGTGTTGCAAAAGCAGGTGATGTGGCTTATGTAGATCTGAATGGGGATGGTATCATTAATGCCAATGACCAGACCTATCTCGGCAATACATTTCCAAAGTATACATTCGGAGGTTCAATCAATCTCAACTACAAACAGTTTACATTAAATGTGTCATTACAGGGGGCTGCAGATGCAAGTGTTCGCCTGGCAGGCGCATTAGGACAACAGGGAAATTTTGAAGGCCTTGCTGCAGATGTGATCTCCAATAATTACTGGACACCGGAAAATCCAAATGCACGTTTTCCAAGGCCAACAAAACAGGATCTCCGTAACCAGGCAAACAGCGACTGGCTGGTAATGGATGCCTCTTATCTGCGGCTGAAAAATATCCAGTTATTATACCAGTTGCCAACCCGCTTTATATCCAGGGCATCGATCAAGAGCGCAAATGTGTATATATCGGGGACCAACCTTGTAACATTTTCAAAACTGAATGAGTGGAATATCGATCCGGAAGCATTGTCCGGTGTACAGAATTATTATCCGCAAACCTCATTGATCACATTTGGTATAAATCTCCAGTTCTAAACCAGGATTTTTATTCATCAAAAAAATTAAATCATGAAGTATCTGAAATATATATGCGCTGTTTTTACAGCGGTTACTTTGCTGGTAAGCTGTAAAAGAGACCTGCTTGAAACAATTCCGAACGATAGGATCTCCACCGATATTTTCTGGAGAACCGAAAACGATGCGCTGCTGGCAGCCAATGCTGTTTATACATTTATGTCAGAAAGCGGAGAGCATTTTGTATCCTGGGATGGCATGTCGGATATCATGTTTGCCAATCCTACCGGTCCGCAGGAGGCGCTGGTTGCAAGAGGTGGATTCAATACACTGAATGGCCGTATCACCAATGACTGGAGCAGGGGCTACGCGGGCATCAGGGCTGCTAATAGTTTTATGGCCAATGTGGACCGGATAACCACTACTAATACGGCCCTTATTACCCGGCTAAAAGGAGAGGTGAGAACATTGCGGGCATATTTTTATTCACGCCTCGCGTTTCTTTATGGTGATGTGCCGCTTGTTACCACGGAGATCAGCCTTGCGGAAGGACAGGAACTTGTTCGCACACCGGTAGCGCAGGTATGGGATTTTATTTCAAAAGAACTAACAGAAGCTGCTGTACAATTACCGCTGACCCAGGCAGACAAAGGCCGTATCCGCAAAGGAGCAGCTATCGCGCTCAGGGCAAGGGCCATGTTATATGCCGGCCGGTACCAGGAGGCTGCTGATGCAGCAAAAGCTGTGATGGATCTGAATGTGTACAGCCTGTATCCTGAATACAAGAACCTGTTTTCCTATGCAGCGGAAAATAATGCGGAGGTGATCCTGGATATACAATTTATCAGGGACACTTATTCTAATAATGTTTACCAGTTGCTGGCTCCGCGCAGTACAAACGCCAATAGCGTATGGGTGCCAACCAAAGCAATTGTGGATGCTTACCAGATGAATAATGGATTGGATATTTCCGATCCGGCAAGCGGCTACGATCCGTTGAATCCGTTTGTGAATCGTGATCCAAGATTGAGATTCTCGGTATTTGTTCCTGGTGATATACTGCCCAACGACAAGGTATTCAACTCATATCCCAATAGTACCACCGGTGATGCAGTTGGTTCTTCTTTTGTAGTATCTGCTACCGGGTACAATGTAAAAAAATACGTGAACAAGGAAGACCTGGGAACAGCCGCGAATAACGGCATCAACATCATCCTGCTACGTTACGCGGAAGTGTTGCTGATCTATGCGGAAGCAAAAATCGAACTCAATCAATTGGATGCAACAGTATATGACGCGATCAATAAAGTAAGACAAAGAGGGGATGTAAAGATGCCGGTGATCACCACCGGTAAAACCCAGGCACAACTGCGGGCGATCCTTCGCCAGGAAAGACTGGTTGAACTTGCATTTGAATCACAACGTTTTTTTGATATACGTCGCTGGGATATTGCAAAGAACGTAATGCCTGGCAAAGTATACGGTCTTACTTATACAGCACCCAATGGTAGCAGACAGGTGGTGGAAGTGCCTGGCTATACACGTATATGGGAACCGTATTATAATCTCTGGCCTGTGCCACAAAAAGAACGCGAGTTGAATGGTAACCTGACGCAAAACCAGGGTTGGTAAAACTTAAATCAATGAAACTTCTCCAGCGATGATGAAATACCTGCTTCTCTTTATATCAGCCGGGTTAATGACAGCCTGTAGTTCGGGCAGGCACACGACCTGTATCGTATTATTGCCCGATACGCAGAACTATGCCGCTAAATTTCCGGAGATAGTGCAGTCACAAACTGATTGGATCAAAAAACAAGCAGCTACTATCGACCTGGTATTGCAGCAAGGCGATCTGACTAATGCAAATGGAGATAAACAATGGCTGGTAATACAGAAAGCTTTTCAAAAACTGGATAGTGTAGTGCCTTATGTATTAGCGGCAGGTAATCATGACATGGGCAGCGCTCCGGGTAAAGTGGCCGATATACGGAATACTGACCTTTTCAATAAATATTTTCCTGCACAACATATGAAAAGGCTGCCTGGGTTTGCCGGACTATTTGAAGAAAATAAAATGGAAAATGCCTGGTACCTGCTGCAGACCCGCAAAACAAAATGGCTGATACTTACACTGGAGTTTGGGCCACGCAATAAGGTGCTTGACTGGGCGAATAAAATAGTGGCCGATCATCCTGACAGGACCGTGATCTTGAATACACATTCATACATGTATTCAGACAGCACGCGGCAGGGACCGGGAGATAACTGGCGACCGCAATCATATGGTCTGGGTGCAGCTACCGGAGATGACGCGGTAAATGATGGAGAAGATATCTGGAACAAACTGGTGAAACTTCATCCTAATATCCGCTTTGTGTTTTCAGGTCATATTCTGAATACGGGTGTTGGTACACTGGTCAGTAAAAATGATCATGGCTATCCGGTCTATCAAATGCTTGCCAATTACCAGAGTGGTGTTATTGGTTCGGAAAAAGGAGGAAATGGGTGGTTGCGCATACTGCGGATCCATTCAAAGAAAAAACAAGTTTCGGTAAAAACATATTCCCCTTTTTTGGATAAGACCATGGATAGTCCTGAACACAATTTTGTAATCAGCAATAGTATGATCGATGCCGGCAAAAGAAATCAATAGGAGAGGATTAACAGTGGCGTTATTCAACAGGACCCGGCAACTGATCCTGTTTGTTTGCGCGTCGATGATGATTCAGGCCGCCGCTGCTGATACAACCAGCTATAGCGTTCATACTTATGTGTATAAAACAACCGGCACAGGTGAATTAAAACTGGATGTATTTCAACCGGCAAAAGCCGATGTGGGAGCCGGTTCGTTGCCGGTGATCATTTTATTTCATGGTGGTAATTGGATATCGGGTGAACGAAATTACCTGGCCTGGCAATGCCGGTATTTCGCTTCGCATGGTATTGTTGCTGTAACAGCTGCTTATCGTTTTATGAGTGCAGGCGATGGGGGGAAGAAGATCTGTATCATGGATGTAAAAACAGCGGTGCGCTGGGTGAAAAAGCATGCTGCTGAATTGCAGGTAGACAACAATAAGATTATACTGGGAGGAGGATCGGCGGGAGCACACCTGGCTACGATGGCTGCGCTGAATACTACAATAAATGATCCTTCGGATGATACGACGGTTTCTACCAACGCGAATGCGCTGGTATTATTTAACCCGGCTTATAATGTGGATGAAGATCCGGATTTGCAGCCATTTGCATGTAGTCCAGCTCAAGTACCTCCTACGATCCTATTTTTTGGCAATAAAGATAAATGGAAGCCGGCGGCGGATAAGTTTTTTAACGGAGTAAAAAAGAACGGTAATAGTGAAATGTGGATCGCGGAAGGACAGGCACATGCATTCTTTAATAAAGATCCATGGAATCTTGCTACCTGTGTGCAGGCGCATATTTTCCTGTATGAACTTGGATTGATGAACAGGAGGGTTTCCGCATCGGCCACATCAATTTTAGTAAGGCAGGATCAATAAAGCAAACATTGTATAATGATCCGAAAAATTAAGGTTATGATGAAAACAAGTTTATTACTGTCAGTCTTTATGCTTTGTCTCCTGCAGGGATATGGCCAGGGCTCCGTTAAAAGACCAAATGTAATTGTGATCCTTACCGATGACCAGGGTTATGGCGATTTTGCCTGTCATGGCAACCCGGTATTAAGAACGCAAGCATTGGATAAGCTATATAATGAAGGCGTACGCTTCAGCAATTTTCATGTAGCCCCGCTTTGTACTCCCAGCAGGGGACAATTGATGACGGGATTGGATGCCATGCACAATAAAGCCCTGACGGTAGGAGCGGGGCGCGATATCATTCGTCGTGATATAAAGACCATGCCCCAGATCTTTGCGGAAAATGGTTACCAGACGGGCATTTTTGGTAAATGGCATTTAGGCGATAACTATCCCGACAGACCCATGGACCGGGGATTTCAAAAAGCAGCATGGACAAAGGGCTGGGGACTTCTTTCAGAAGCTGAATTTGATAATGATTATTATAAAACGCGGTACATCGATGGAGTGGAAACAAAATACTCCAATAAATACTGTACAGATCTTTGGTTTGATGAAGCAAAAAAATGGATGGGTGAAATGGCTGATCAGCAAAAACCATTCTTTACTTATCTGGCGACCAATGCACCACACGGACCATTTTACTCACCAGAGAAAGAATTCAACTATTTTAAAAATAAAGGGCTTGATAACAAGACCGCGCATTTTCTCGGGATGATTGAGAATATAGACTGGAACATGGCGCAGTTAGAGAAATGGCTGGAAGAAAAACACCTGAAAGAAAATACACTGATTGTTTTTATGAATGATAATGGTGGTACTGGTGGTGTGGACGTTTTTAATGCCGGGATGCGTGGAGCAAAAGGGGATAATTATGATGGAGGGCATCGTGCCGCGTGTTTTGTAAGCTGGCCTGGCGGCGGATTTAAAACAGGCCGTACGGTGGAGTACGCGTCGCAGATACAGGACCTGCTTCCTACATTCATCGATCTGTTCAATTTGAAAATAACAAAAAAAGAAAAGTTCGATGGGCGAAGTCTGAAATCAGTGCTGAAAGCGGACAGTCAACAACCGGCTGACAGAATGTTGGTCGTACAATACAGCCAGAAAGACGGCCCGGAAAAATATTTTAACTGTGTGGTCTGGAATTCATGGAGACTTGTTGGCAAAAATGAATTGTATAATATCACCAATGATTCTGCACAGGCAACAAATGTAGCAGACAGGTATCCGGATGTATTCAAAAAAATGAGCGCGCACTATGAAAACTGGTGGAAGCAGTCGGCGCAGGAAATGAAAAAATTTGTTCCCTCGTACATCGGTGCGAGCCAGGAAAATCCTGTCACACTCACCTGCGATTACTGGCAGGACAGCGCTTATGTAAATACCCAATGGAAAGTAGCCCAGGCAGGCGGCCCTTCCAATGGTGGTATATGGAATGTATACGCGGTACGCGCAGGCACTTATTCTCTTGAATTGAGCAGGTGGCCATTTTCGCTGAACAGGCCGCTTATTGCTATAGGGCCTGACACCGCGATAGGCGGAACAGCATTACGAAAAGGAGTGGCTGTACCAATAGCATCCGGTTCCGTATCACTGAATGGTGCCGCAGTTGTTAATATAAAAAAAGAAGAAAAACAATCAACAAAAATAATGACCACAGTAAAGATTTCGCAGGGAAACAATACACTGCGGGCCTGGTTCCAGGATGAAAAAGGAAAAGACCTTTGCGGCGCGTATTACCTGCGTGTACAACGGGTGGGCGACTAATGGCAGGAAGAAGTCGTGGAAAATAAATGGAAATACTAATTGATCATGAATAAAAATATGTTGCAATGAAAAATTTGTCAATCATCTTAATTACGCTGGGGTTGTGTGGTTGTGGCTTTTTCCAATTGAATCGAAACAGGGAGAAACTTCCGGAGATGGCGCCAACAACTCAGCCAGCGGCAACTGTCAATAAAAAAATGAATGTGGTGTTCTTTCTCGTGGATGATCTTGGCTGGATGGATGTGGGATATAATGGGAGTGGTTTTTATGAGACACCGAATATCGATCAGTTTGCAAAGGAAAGTGTACAGTTCAACCAGGCTTATGCTGCCTGCCATGTATGTTCACCCACCAGAGCCAGCATTATGACAGGTAAATATCCTGCACGTATCAACCTTACCGATTGGTTGCCGGGCAGAAAAGATTATCCGTTTCAACAATTACTGAACGTAGAAGTAAATCAACACCTGCCGTTTGAAGAAAAGACATTGCCCGAGACCCTGCAGGAGAATGGATATAAGACAGCCATTTTTGGAAAATGGCATCTTGGAGAGGATACGTCTTCTGCATTAAAACATGGCTTTGATCAACGCCTGCCTGAATGGAACAAAGGATGGCCGCTGACTTATTTTGCGCCATTCGAACTGAAAGGGTTGGAAGGTCCTAAAGATGAATACCTGACAGATCGTTTAACTACGGAAGCCCTGAACTATATCAGTGACAATAAAGACAAACCATTCTTTCTTTATCTCTCGCATTTCGCGGTGCATGATCCGATACAGGGCAGGCCTGATCTTGTAAAAAAGTATGAAAAGAAACTCGCGCAGATGAAACCTGATAACCGGGAGCCTTTTATACTGGAAGGCAATCCGGATACCTCGAAGCCGTATACAAAACAGCAGTTGGCAGAAATGATCAGGCAGGAATCATATAAAGGATATGGGGTATTGCCTAATCGTATGGTAAAGATCAAACAGAAACAGGATAATGTACAGTTTGCCGCAATGGTGGAAAGTATGGATGAAAGCCTGGGAAGGGTAATGGCAAAACTGAAGGAGCTAAAAATAGCCGATAATACCATTGTGATCTTTGTTTCAGATAACGGGGGTATGTCGGGTGCAAATTTTGGAAACCCTGACCGCAAAATCCCTGCTGCGAATCTGGACAAAGCATTTTCATCATCCAACCTGCCATTACGGGGAGCAAAGGGTTGGTTTTACGAAGGCGGCATCAGGGTGCCCTTGCTGATCAAAGTGCCAAACAATCCTGCCAAGGTTTGTGATGTACCGGTGGTCAGCACGGATTATTATCCGACAATTCTCGATCTGCTCGGACTGCCTCAACAGCCCAAACAAACAATGGATGGTGTAAGTCTTGCCCCATTGATAAAAACGAATAAGGGAATAACACGGGATGCGATCTACTGGCATTTTCCACACTACAGCAATCATGGCATGCAAAGTCCGGGTGGTGCAATAAGAAAAGGAGACTATAAGCTACTGGAATATTATGAGAATGGGCATGTGCAATTATTCAATATTAAAAAAGATCCTGGCGAGCAGGTTGATCTTTCGGATAAAGAGCCTGCGCTTGTAAATGAATTAAAGACGATGCTGCATAAATGGAGAAAGGATGTAGGGGCGAAAATGATGCAGCCGAATCCCGGGTATGCGAAGTTTAACTAAACGGCATCTGATCATGCTTAAGGAGCAGCTACATCCAAATGATTATGTGAAAGGCGTTTGGCCAGGATCATTTGCAGGACAATAATAGGTAAAATAATTCCTGGCGACGGGTAATCGTTGCCAGATAATCTTAGCGCTAAATATATACATTATGAAGAAAAATGTTTTCGGCCTCTGTACAGGGTTTATTGTAATGGTCAATTGCTGTATCGCACAACAACCCGTGAAGCCTGCTATTAAATCAGTATTGCCAACGACAGTAACGATGACGAAAGAATCGTTGATGGACAAAATAAAAGGAGGTTGGGCCGGTCAGACCATTGGTGTAACTTATGGTGGTCCTACCGAGTTTAAATACAATGGAACGCTGATCCAGGATTATCAGCCGATCGACTGGCATGAGGGTTATTTGAAAGAGACCATGGTTGGTCATCCTGGTTTATATGACGATGTGTATATGGACCTGACCTTTGTAGATGTGATTGAACGTTTTGGCGTTGACGCGCCGGTCGATTCATTTGCCA
>CAZGSG010000103.1:0-19063 GCA_964528095.1 uncultured Terrimonas sp. | reverse complement strand
TGGAAATAGAAAGTGAGATCAACCAGGGAACGGCATTCAAATTTATCCTCCAGCCCTACTCATTAACATGTACAGATAATTTATAGATTTTTCGTATAGTTGGTCAGTAATATGTATGCATCAGACAATGCTATTACAGAGTGATTAACGGCGGGATGAAATGTAATGATCTGTTTTTCTTCCGCATCTATATCGCCATCTGGTGTTTTAATCCGTACCCTTCCTTTAATTACCTGTATTGTAATAAACCCATCAACTGAATTATCTGCCAGTTCAGCCCCCTTTTGTAAAGCCGAAATGACCATTGTCATATTCTCTGCCTTAAATACGGTTATTGCATTACGGTCATTCTTTTCCCAGGCTTTTTCTTTTGTAAGTTGATCTATAAACCCGGGGATATCAATAAATACATAGGTACCATCAATAACCCTGTCTCCTTCCGGGCGATTAGCCGTTGCATCATTACGTTTCAGTTCCATATAATTTTTTTTAAGATATAGTGATCAACGTCTACTTTTTAAAATAGCTCCTTCCCACCACCTTATTCTCAAAGCTCAATTATATGAAGCATCTATTATGCCACCTTATTTTTTATAACTGATGCGCCAGATACAATTACTGGCATCATCCGCTACCAGCATCGACCCATCTGACAATACCGCTACGCCTACCGGCCTGCCGTATACCTCACCCTTATCGGCATTGGCTATAAAACCGGTCAGAAAGTCTTCCATTTTTCCTGCTGGCTTACCGTCTTTAAAAGGAACAAATACTACTTTATAACCCGCCAGCTGAGACCTGTTCCAGGAACCGTGTTGTCCCACAAAAGCCCCATTTTGGTATTTTGCGGGGAACACATTCTTATTATAAAATGCAAGACCAAGAGAAGCCGTATGAGCGCCGAGCGCAACATCGGGAACGATCGCTTTTTGTACAAGGTCAGGCCGTTGATTATCTTTCATTCGCGGGTCTTCATGCTGACCAAAATAGGAGAACGGCCATCCATAAAACCCTCCTTCTTTTACACTGGTAATATAGTCGGGTACCAGTTCATCACCTAATTCATCCCTTTCATTCACCGCGGTCCAAAGTGTTTGAGTGCCGGGAGCCCATGCCATACCTACGGGGTTACGTAAGCCGCTGGCATATACTTTCTCATTGGTTCCATCCAGGTTTACTTCAAGTATACCCGCTCTTCTTATTTCATTGTCCAAACCATGTTCTGCAACATTGCTTCCGGAGCCTACCGAAATATAGATCCTGTCTTTTTTTGAATTGGTTATAATATTCCTTGTCCAGTGATTATTGTAACCACCAGCCGGCAGCGTCACTATCTTTTTTCCGTCACCGGTTATCGCTCCCTGGCCTTCGTTATAAGGAAACTCAATAAGCGCGTCCGTATTGGCCACATAGAACTTATTACCAATCTGCAGCATTCCCAATGGCTGTTTCAATTCATCCAGTAATACGGTCTTACTTTCAGGTATACCATCTTTATTCTTGTCCCTGAACAAAAGTATATGGTTTGCTCCCTTACTAAAATTCTGGGATTTGCTTCTTCCTGTTACATCAGCCAGTACCTTCTTTACTCCTTTCAGTTCTGTATTCGCTTCTGATACAAATACATCTCCGTTATCTGCCACATAGATCCAGCGGGGATTATCCAGGCTATCTGCGAATTTACTTACCACAAAACCTTCGGGGGCCAGGGGTTTGTTACCTTCCTTCCAGCCAATCACCTTACTGAATTTTGTAGATGATTTTGTCGCGTACGGAGCAGGCAATGTATCCGTGCCAGTTACCAGTGCTGTTTTATCAGTACCTGTTGAAGTATCATCTTCTTTTTTTTCAGAAGAAGCCTGGTTATTACAGGCTAACAGAAGAGAAGCAAAAATGAATGAATAGAAATTATACTTCATATTGAATAATTGAGATGGCTTGAATGGATTTTGGGTAAAAATCAATTGTTAACGGCTGGTTCCATAACCGGCAAAACTGATCAGGCTATTTTCATTGAGTACAGTCTTGTGTGAAGCAGGTTGCGGTAGGGCCAGCAACCACAAAGAATAATTATCAGATCCGGAGACCGGTCCAGCCTTTTTAAACATTTCCATCTCCCTGGCGGCGAAATTTTCTTTGTATGCCGGCCTTGCTGATTTTGTATTTTCTTTCGGTAATTCACCAAAATAAACCGCGGCAGCTTTCTTTTTATAAGACTGGTTAATAATAAGGGCTGAAATGGCAAGAATCAATAAAATCGATTTCATGATTGATAGAATAAGATTAACGCCTCTACTGGTCAGGCGCTTTCCGGGAAATGAAATAGATATAAAGCGTTTTCTCCAACAGGGAGAAATTTAGCACTTTATCATCCTTACTAACGCCACACGGAGAGTATGTACAAATAATATGCCCTTAAAGCGCTAATTACAAAATGGTAATACTCCCAGAAATATTATTGCTCCTGGAAGTTTTTAATTTTATTATACAGTGTCTTCCGGTCAATATTAAGTACTTCGGCGGCCTTCTTTTTATTAAAATTGACCTGTTGCAGTACTGCCATAATGGTTTCGTACTCCGCTTTGCTGGCCGCGTCTTTCAGATCCAACTCACGTTTTGGCGCAGCAGCAACTGCCTGTACAGGTTGTGTGTTTGTTTCTGTACTCTGAACAAGGGGATTGCTATTAGTAATTTCCCAGGGCAGTGATGCAGAAGTGATTTTTTCTCCCGCGGGTGTAAGCAATACTGCTCTTCTTACCACGTTCCTGAACTCGCGCAGATTGCCGGGCCATGAATATTGTAAAAATGTTTGTAGTACGCTTTCATCAAAACCTTTCAGGTCCTTTTGTAATTCGGCTGTCGTCTTTTTTAAGAAGAAATCAGCAAAAGCCAGTATATCATCTTTCCGGCTTCTCAGTGGCGGCAGGTTAATGGAAAATTCGTTAAAGCGGTGATACAGATCTTCCCTGAATTTTCCTTTTCTATACGCTTCCTGCAGGTTTTCGTTGGAAGCTACAATGATGCGGACATCGGTATTCATTTCTTTATTGCCACCCACTCGTTTAAACTTGCGCTCCTGTATTACCCGCAATAAAGTTGCCTGTACATCAAGGGAAAGATTCCCGACTTCATCAAGAAATAAAGTACCGCCATCGGCCAGTTCAAAATGTCCTTCCTTATCCTGCAACGCGCCGGTAAATGCGCCTTTGACGTGACCAAACAGCTCACTCCCTGCCAGTTCTTTTGATAATGTGCCGCAGTCCATTGCCACAAAAGGCTTGCTGCTCCTGTTACTCAGGTCATGTATCGTTTTTGCGATCACTTCTTTACCTGTACCGCTTTCACCATATAAAATGATACTATAATTTGTAGCCGCCACGATATTGATCTGATCGTAAAGTGCTTTTGTCGCAGGAGATGAACCCACCATTACCTGGTCATTGCCGTGGGCTATTTTAGCACCCGCCTTGCGTTTCATTCCCATATCAGCAGCCGTATCCGCCAATTGATTACCTCCGGCCGGCTGGTTGATGGCCTTATTCAACACACTTAATACCTCATCAGGTATAAGTGGCTTGGCTATATAATCGAATGCCCCTAATTTAATGACCTCTACTGCCGTTTTTATATCTGAATAGCCGGTGATCATGAGTACGATCACATTGGGGTTTTCCTTGCGTAATGCAGTCAGTACGTTGATACCTTCCATATCACCAAGCCGGTAATCGCAGATGACCACATCATACCTGTTTTCAGCAAACTTGGCTATTCCTTTGGCGCCGGAATGGGCCATATCCGTCTCATAACCGTTTTTGGAAAGAAATCTTGACAGCAGTGTACATAAATCCATGTCATCGTCAATAATGAGGATTTTATTGCTCATACTAAGAAGGTTTGTAGAATACTAAAATTAAAGCTTTTTGGGCTACTAGATATTTTAACATGCCCAAATCATGCCGGAGTTATGCGTTTTGACGAATAATCTCCCCGTGTTTTTCATTTTGGCAATAAAATTGCCCGTATATGACTATTGGGAAACACTTATATTGTGAAAAATGTAGATTCATTCTTTAATTCGGTCTCTGAAGGAATAATGGAAGATATAAATATTAACAAGCCGCGCGCCCTCATCATTGATGATGAAGTAGATATTTGCTATCTGCTTAAGGGCATATTAAAATATAAAAACATTGATGCGGAATATGTCACCAATCTCACTGATGCAGAAGAGAAATTAAGAACCGACCCTCCCTCCCTTATTTTCCTGGATAATCACCTGCCCGATGGAAGAGGGGTAGATCATATTCGCCAGTTTAAAGAACAAATGCCCAATTCTACGATCATTATGATCACTGCACACGATACTTCATCTGATCGTGAAAAAGCTTATAATGAAGGGGTTGATTTTTTTATAGGAAAACCTTTTACCAGAGAGATTATTATTAAAACAGTGGAAAAAATAATTTCTGTAGAATAATTTCCACACTTAGGTATCCGATTTTTCACTTAATGTTATCGTAAATACACTTCCTTCTCCGTATTTACTTTTTACGCTTATATAACCTTTGTGGTTAAGTATGATATTTTGGGAATTCGTAAGTCCCAGACCATTCCCTTTTGGTTTTACCGTAAAATAAGGTTCGAATAGTTTCTGAAGCGTGTCCTCGTCCATTCCCACACCATTGTCCTTAAAATCTATTATACATTGACCATTATGATTGGATGTGCTGATCTCGAGAATACCCTCTCCTTTATTCATAGACTCTATGGCATTCACAATGATGTTGAGAAATGCAAGCTTTATCTTTTCCCTGTCAACCGTTATTTCGCAAATTTCTTTATCATAGTTTTTCTTCACCAGCGCCTGGCTTAAGCCGATCCTGTCCCTGGCCAGCTCAAGCGTCTCATCAAGCAGGTCATTTATATTGACCTTTGTAAAATCCAATTGGGCAAAACGTGTTGAGTTCAGAAGATCCGATACCATTTGATTAATACGGACGGCATTTCTGCTGATCATATCCAGCAATAATGCAGATTCATCACCAGGCGTACTAATTTCTTTAAGTTGCTCGGTTGCCAGCGAGATATTGGTAAGCGGATTTCTTACCTCATGGGCTATTGTCCTGGAAATACGGCCCGTAGATGCAAATTTTTCAATGCTTTTTAATTCCTCTAGCTCCCTGTTCACTTTATTTAGTTCATTTACTCTCGCCTCCAGCTGAATACTATAGGAAGATGCATTTTTATCAGCCACTTCCTTTCCTCTTTTCTCCCTGTTGTATGTAATAAGCGAATAGAAAATGGTAATCAGTGCAATCATAAGCGAGGCGATGGTGATGATCTCTGTGCCATTAAAAACAGTGTTTAATGTACTGGTGCGGTCCGACATTAAATATTTTTCCTGCTCCTGTAATTTGGCTACCATTGACCGGATACTGTCCATTTCAGTTTTACTGTTGTCACGCCTGGCCCGCATTTCAGGGGTAATAATAAATCCCCCAACCTGGTAGGTCCTGATGGAATAAGCAAGATGAGCAAGCTTCCGGGTGAGCAATGAGCCCAGCGTATCAAGCTGCTTACGGTACATGGGCTGCTCTGTGGTAAGCCTGCGTAACTCCCTGTATAAAGGAATCACATTTTTTGATCCTGTATTATACGGTTTTAAAAATCTTGTATCGCTTGTGATAATATATCCCCTCACTCCTGTTTCCGCATCGGTGATCTCGGCTTTGATAGATTCCAGTGTATTTATAACGGTGTGGGAATTTGATACGTTCGACATCTTTGTAGATAGCTGCTGAATAATATAAAAGATCATAAAATAAGAAACAAGCAACATAAAAAATGCTACTATATATCCCCAGCGTACCTTTATTTTAGCGTGTAATGCCATACTCGTGAAATCAGTTTTCCAGGATACTTAAATAGTTGATAAATATACTTTTTATCACTGAAAAGTTTATTTGTTTTTTACATGGCAGGATAATTGAATGCTCTTTAAACAAGCAGGTTTTCCCTCTTTAAGTAGTTATGACGAACCAATCGGAAATCAACTTTTGATAGTCGATCTGCCATAGTGTTTTATAACGATTTATGCCATAACGAGAATTATACATCCTTAACCACTAAAAATGTGTCATGAGTAATATGACCCTTTTTCAATTCTTCCATTGGTACTATTCTCCGGAAGGTGATTTATGGAAGCATGCTGCCGATCAGTCTGCTCATCTCGCTTCGCTCGGTGTTACTCATGCCTGGCTTCCCCCGGCGTTCAAGTCTGCCTATGGCACCTACGATCCCGGCTACGCTGTATATGATTTGTATGATCTCGGCGAATTTGATCAGAAAGGAACGGTCAGAACCCGCTTTGGTACAAAAGCTGAATACCTGCAGTGCATCAAAGCCCTGCATAAAAACCGGGTACAGGTTTTAGCGGATATTGTATTGAATCATAAACATGGTGCGGATGAAACTGAAAAAGTACCCGTCATACAGGTAGACGCGGAAAACAGGACCGAAACGATCGGTGAACAAAAAGAAATGGACATCTGGACAAAATTTACATTTCCGGGAAGGAAAAATAAATACTCTGAGTATGTCTGGGACTGGCATAGCTTTTCCGGAATTGACGGAGGCGGTGAAAATAAAGAGGCGATTTATAAAATCCTCAATGAGCATGGTACTGAATGGGATAATTTAATTGAAGAAGAAAAAGGAAACTTCGATTACCTGAGCGGTGCCGATATAGAATTTCGCAATCAAAACGTGAGGGAAGAACTAAAAAAATGGGGAGAATGGTATATTAATACAACAAAAATAGACGGCTTCCGCCTGGATGCTATTAAACATATCACTCCCGGGTTTTTTTCGGAATGGCTGGACCATCTTCGCAATCATTTTCAGCGAGACTTTTTTTGCGTGGGCGAATACTGGCGCAGGGATGTAAATCCATTATTAAAATACATTGAAGTGACCGGCGGGAAGATACAGTTGATGGATGTACCTCTGCATTTTAATTTTCATCAGGCTTCCTTGGGCGGTAATGATTATGATATGCGCACAATTTTCGACAACAGCCTTTTACAGAATAATCCATCGCTTAGCGTTACGTTCGTCGACAATCATGATACACAGCCATTGCAGGCGCTTGAATTAGTTGTTGAATACTGGTTTAAGCCTATCGCGTACGCACTCATCCTGCTGCGGGAACAAGGAATACCCTGTGTGTTTTACCCGGCTATTTATGGCGCCAAATATTCAGATAATCGTGAAGGAGAAGAAATTCATATCGAATTGAATGCTGTTCCCGGCCTGGCCGAAATGATGAAAGCCCGCAAACATCTATCGTATGGTATGCAGCGGGATTATTTTGATCATGGCAATACCATTGGCTGGACCAGGGAGGGTGATAAAAGCAAAGATTTTTCAGGCTGTGCTGTACTCGTCACCAACGGATCGGCGGGTTTCAAGAGTATGGAACTGGGGAAACGTCATGTGGGGAAAACATTCGTCGATATTTGCGGCGGACACGAGGAAAAAGTAAAAATCGATAAAAACGGCTGGGGTAATTTTCTGGTAAAAGACGCTTCTGTGTCAGTATGGGTAAGAGAGGAAGCGCTGAAATTCATCAGGTCATAAGTAGAATTGGGGGTGTATTATCATTTTATAAATGCTATTGATAGCAGCACAGGCTTCATGATTTTATATTTGCCCTGGTGGCAAAAAAAATGAGCTCCGGAAAGGGGCTCATTCGATGTTCTCTTTACACAACTCATTTCATAAGGTTCTGCGACTGGCTTCTTTGGGATTTATAATGACTGCCTGCATCCACAATAAAGCTGCAAGGATGAAGAGCAGATGTATAACCGTTCCTGCATTAAACATGAAAAAGCCCATTATCCAACCTGCGAGGGTCATCATAGCTAATAAATAGAGCGCCTTTTTCATACTGTTCATTTTATATCACTATTGAAAAAATGATGCCAGCACCAGAAAAAAGAGATAAACCGGATTTTTTTATTTTTTTTCCCTGAGGGCCTTGTCAGGTGTTTCAGGACAATAACGGAAATGTGGCTGAAGTTTTGAATATCAAAACGGTCACCATTAAAACAGGCTTTATGAATCTTCGATCTTCCTATCCATATTGGTTGCTTCGTCACGGGATCATCAATAGCTATCCATCCCTGGCCGCTAATATAAAAACAGATATAGTCATAATGGGGGCCGGTATCAGTGGCGCCCTGGTAGCATGGCATCTTTGCCAGGCTGGTCATAAAGTAGTGGTGGTTGACCGCCGCCATGCAGGCACGGGTAGCACGGCCGCCAGTACAGCCTTATTACAATATGAAATAGACAAACCGCTGCACGAGCTTATTGAGTTGGTAGGAGAAAAAAATGCGGTTGACTCTTATCTTCTTTGCAGGCAGGCAATATATGATTTGGAAAAAATCTGCGACCGGCTTAAAGTACCCGGGCTTTTTGTGAATAAGCCGAGTCTCCAGTATGCATCGTATAATAAAGATCTTCCCGGCCTTGAGAAGGAACTGAAACTAAGACAAAAAGCAGGCATCTCTTTAAAATGGCTCGAGGAAAAAGATATCTATTCGAAATTTGGTTTTAAAAAATCTGGAGCTTTATTGTCAGCCGATGGAGCAGAAGCCGACGCCTATAAGATCACCCACGCTATTTTTGAGCAATGTATTTCAAAAGGCCTGGAAGTATATGATAACACGGATATTATCGCTATCCATCATCATAAAAAAGGTGTGGAGCTTATCACCGCTGAAAAACATAAGATCAATGCAAAAAAACTTGTCATCGCCTGTGGATATGAATCTCAGCAATACATTCCCCAAAAGGTACAGGATCTTCAGTCGACTTACGCGATAGCAAGTGAGCCCTTTGCAAAAAAAGATTTCTGGTATAAAAATGCATTGATCTGGGAAACAGCAGACCCCTATCTCTATCTGCGAACCACAAGTGATAACAGGCTGATCATTGGAGGAAAAGACGATGAATTTTCTAATCCCAAAAAAAGAGATGAGGTTTTAACACGTAAAGCAAGAGAACTGGAAAATTCATTCAGGAAATTGTTCCCCTCTATTCCTTTCAAAACAGATTTCAAATGGGCGGGAACATTTGCATCAACAAAAGACGGCTTACCTTATATTGGCTGTATACCTCAACGGCCACATACTTATTTTGCGTTGGGATACGGAGGAAATGGTATTACATTCAGCCTTATTGCCGCAAAGATCATCAGGGATTTAATAACAGGAAGGAAAAATAAACATTCCCAACTCTTTTCATTCACACGTTAAGTAAATATTATCAGGAAGCCATTTCGAGATCTTCTACCCGAAAGTTTTCATACACATGTTTTTCCTGTAACCAGGCCACGCCTCCCCTGTATTTACGTACAAACCAGCAAGCTTTAAGAATATGAAGCGAAAGTATTTTACTACCATTATTGACTTCGCTGGAGACCTTGCCAGTTATATACAGGTAGTCATCCTTGTATTTCTGAATCAGGTTCACATTACGATTGATTAACTTTTTGCGAAGTGAAATATCTTTTATTATACAGCTCAATGAACTATCCTCATTCGTGGTAGCTCTTACCTGCCAGCTTGTTTTTACATCGTTGTCACGTACCTGTAACAGGCCAAATTGTATATCACGCACTTTCTGCCGTATTAATTGTAAATCCTTATTCATAAGTTCATTTTAATAATTAAGAGATCAGGCCCTTTTCATCGAGCTCAGTTTTGACAATACCGATCTGTTATCATGGCCTGTTGCAATAGTTCTTAATACCCATTGGTATCCTTTTTCTATAATTAACTCCAGTTTTCCTTTCTTCTTTTCATGTGGTTCTGTATATTCTACGTTATTAATTGACATCCTGATAAGAAGTGGGGGAGTGGAACCATATTGCTCAAATGGTATTTCTTCGCCAGGTTCCTCTACAATTGTTGCTTTTCCACTCACTTCCATATGAAACATTGTTCCTTTCCTGTAAAAATGCAGGCGTGCCGGAAATGAAGGATCATACTGTGCAATACTGGCAGATGGCCGGTTGCATACAAACCAAAGCTGACCTTCCTCATCCACTTTTACAGCGGAAACAATATTATTAGGCAATTTGACCAGGTCATTGCTCATACTGTACATGATGGCACTACGCACCTGGCAAATCTTTTCGCGTATAAATTGAAGGTTGGTATCGGCTGGCATATAAAGTAGGTTTGTATTAAGTAAATCCAAATGTGATACCAAGCTGGATAAGGCTTTAAAATAAGTAGTTATACGAAAGGGACCTTGCAATAAATTCCCCAAAACAAGATAATATGGGCGGTTTTCGTGGGGAAAACAGGCATTTGCTTCTGGCATTTATTTTTCAATACTTACCAAAATCGCAACATGCAAGCCTTCAAAATATCTCACCAGCGACATCTTATTATTGACAGGGATTATAAACAGGTGGCTAAATTGGCGCATTTATCTTATGTGGATATTAAAACGCCTGGTATAGAACGTTTAAAAAAAGGGAAAAGCTTTGTATATCTCTCAGGTAAGAAGATCGTAAAAGACAAATCGACCCTGGAAAGAATCAGGAAACTCGCTATTCCTCCTTCCTGGAAAAAAGTGTGGATCTGTGCAAAGGAAAACGGGCATATTCAGGCTACGGGCATCGACCTGCTCAGCAGGAAACAATACCGTTATCACGCACAATGGAGCGATCTGAGGAACGAAACCAAGTTTCACCGGCTGTTTGAATTTGGGAAAGCTCTTCCCGGTATTCGCCGAAAGATCAAAAAAGATCTTTCGATCGGCGAATTGCAGCAGGATAAAGTACTTGCTACAGCTATCAACCTGATGGAACAAACCTATATCAGGATAGGAAGCAATGGTTATGAAAAACTATATGGCTCCTATGGGCTTACTACGCTAAAGGATAAACATGTGAGTATAAAAAATGAACAAATGGTCTTTTGCTTCAAAGGCAAGAAAGGGGTGGAGCATACGATCTCTTTAAAAAATAAAAGCCTGGCCCGCATAGTTAAACAATGCCGGGACATTCCGGGAAAAGAGCTGTTTCAATATTATGACAACAACAAAGTGAAAAAGTGCATTGATTCCGGAATGGTCAATAATTATATTCACAATGCGGCTAAATCCGATTTTTCCGCAAAAGATTTTCGTACCTGGGCAGGCACATTACAGGCCTTAAAAAAACTCCGCGAATTGCCTGCCGCTTCGACAGCTACGGAAGTGAAAAAAAATGTTGTTGCTGTTATTGATTCAGTAAGCAAAAAATTAGGGAATACCAGGAGCGTCTGTAAAAAGTATTATATCCATCCTGGCATCATTCGCCTGTATGAAGAAAATAAATTGCATGATTGTATTGATAAGTCAGCTACTCCCAAAAGTATTCCCTTACTCGCATCTGATGAAAACCTTCTGATCCAGGTGTTGAAAAAATGCTTATGAACATTTTTCAAGAATGGTATGGTTTTCCTTTCTGTACTACGGATCAACGACAGTCTGATTAGCTCCAGGCTCTTAATAAATAGCAAATTCGAGGGGGAAATATAGAAACTACCCTTATAGCCGGTAGTTTAAAAGGCTAATTAGCTGTTGGCCTGCTTTATGAAAATAAGGCAGGATTCAAAATGAGGAACGGATCGTAGAAAATATTACTCAATTGTTAAACTATAAAAATCAATGTTATGAATAGTGTAAATGAAAAAACAGCAGAAGTACTGAATGACCTGATACAAATCAATAATGATAGAATTGCGGGTTATGAAAAAGCAGAAAATGAAGCCGATGTGAAAGACGTGGACCTTAAAGCGCTTTTTAAAACCATGGCCACTGAGAGCAGGGGCTATGTTACCGAGTTAAGCAAGTGGGTAGCGGGTTCTGGTAATGAACCAACTGATACTACCACAGTAAAAGGGAAGATTTACAGAGCCTGGATGGATGTGAAAGCAACCTTCACCGGAAAGAACAGGAAGGCTATACTTTCAGCCTGTGAATTTGGAGAAGATGCTGCTCAAAAAGCGTATAACGAAGCGCTCTCAACAGATGCAGAACTTTCCACAGAAGTAAGACAACTGATCATGGATCAAAAAAACAGTCTCAAGAAATCCCATGACAAAATAAAAGCAATGCGCGATGCGCAACCTGCTTAAACTAAATTAGAATACATGGCAGCGCAATTGCTGCCATGTATTTTCCACTCACGAATTTAAAACCATTAATTATGCAAAATTCTTCAACCACCGCAGATATGAAAACATTAGCTTCCTGTCTTAATAAACTGGTAATAGACGGATATGAAGAGGATTTTAAAGCAGCTGAGACGGGATTGCTCTCCCTGCGCAAAGAAAAGATCTATCATCCGGAGGAAGTGCATATTGTAAATTTCTTCCGTTTTGAAGGAGCAAGTGATCCTGCCGATAACGCTATACTGTATGTAATCGAAACAGACGATGGCACAAAAGGCACGCTGGTAGATGCCTATGGTCCTTATGCAGATGCGCAGGTTCATAAATTCATGCAACAGGTAGAAGGCGTGAACAAAAAAACGGAAAAAAATGATTCAGCAGACTCCAACTGACACTTATATAAAGATCTGCATGAAGGCATGGCTTCTTTGTGAGTCATGTGTTCATGCAGAATCAACCAGCGATACTCCCCGATTCGATCTTGTGCTGGAGTGTACGAACTGTGCCAAGACCTGTTTTGCCGTTGTATCAAAACTCGTCAGCAATACAGATGATATGGGAGATATGGTTTTCAATTGTGTATTACATTGCCGGCAATGTGCCGAGGCCTGCGAAAAATACGAAGACAATGATGTATTACTGTGTGGCGAGGTTTGCGCCTCCTGCGCCGATATGCTCAAAAACCTGGTGCCTTTATCACTAAACTAAGTGTGTACGTTTATTTTTCCAGTTTTTTTAAAGCGAGAGCTATATTGATTGGTTTTCCCAGTATTCCTTTAAAAAGATCTCCTTTTTTACTTACCCGCTTAAACATATTCTTCATTGTGAACATGTCGGGCCTGAGCCCATGTTTGAGTTCCTTCCAGTCAAGTGGTGCAGATACAGTAGCACCGGGTTTTGGACGTACACTATATGCGGAAGCTAATGTCTGCCCCTGGCTATTTTGCAGGTAATCCACATAGATCTGGTTCTTTTTACGTTTACTTAAAGAACGTTCCATCGTTGTAAAAGCGGGTAATGTTTCTGTTACCTGGGTAGCCAGGTATTTTGCGAAAGCCCTTACATCTTCATACGCATATTTTTTATGACACGGAAGATAGATATGTATGCCGCTGGCACCCGATGTTTTGCAGAAACCAGTCAGGCCTGCCTTATCAAGAATTTTTTTTACTTCAAGCGCCACATCAATTACCTGGTCAAATGTATTTTTTTCAGAAGGGTCAATGTCGATAATAAGATAATCGGGTTTATCGAGCGCTTTTGTTGTGGAATTCCAGGGATTCATTTCGATGCAGCCAAGATTAGCTATAAACAAAAGGCTTTTCCTGTTATTACACACAAGGTAATTCACCGTTTTTTTTGAAGACACTGATTCAATACCAGCAGTTTTTACCCAGGATGGTGCGATATCTCCTGCATCTTTATGATAGAATCCTTCATCTTTTATTCCATTAGGGTTTCTTTTTAATGATAAAGGCCGGTCCTTTAAATAGGGAATAATATAAGGGGCCATGGTCTCGTAATAATGAATAAGATCAGCTTTTGTATATTTCTCCGTAGGCCAGTATATTTTATCGGGATGGGTTATGGATAATGTTTCTTTTTTCATATACATTTTTTACTGTCCTGGTAATTTGTAAAAGCTGTTTTTTATCGATATGCATTGAGTGCAGGACTGGAAGAATAAGGAAGGTCTTCATCTACGGCATCCTATCATTTCGCGGCTGGTTTTTTGACTGCTTTTTTCTTTTTAAGCACAGCTTTCGTAAACTTTTCGCTATCGTATTTTCTTTTTACTGCATACTCATCGTTATGTTTGATGAGCAGCCAGTTTTTTTCATCCCCCTTCAATCTTACCAGTACAAATTCACCTTCCAGTTTTGCCCCCTTCAGAAGTATCTTTAATTCTCCCTTTTTTAAAGCGAGCAAAGCCTGTCTTTCGCTTATCTTTTCATGTTCCTGGTTGATTGGAAAGTATACGCCTGTATCCCATATCTCCACATCACCTGCACCATAATTACCTGCAGGTATCTTTCCTTCAAAGTTGATATAACCCACGGGATGGTCTTCTACCATTACAGCCAGTCTCTTATCTGCCGGATTCATCGAAGGGCCTTTTGGTACAGCCCAGCTTTTTAAAACACCTCCCAATTCCAACCGAAAATCATAATGTAGCCTGGTTGCATCATGCCGTTGCACCACAAACCGCGACATCGTTTTTTTACTGGCACTGCCTTTCGGCTCGGGTGTATTTTTAAAATCTCTCTTTTTATTGTATGTAGTAAGCTTTGTCAAGATGCTTTTCTTTTACCTGTCGAAAGACTCGCCTTTAGCTGCGCCATCAGATCACGGCTGCGTGAATGCACGACTTTTAATGGTGAAGGTTTGATCTTTTTCCCCTTTGACTTGGCTTTGATCAGTTTCATTAGTTTATCCGAATAGGTATCCTTGTATCGGCTGATATCAAAATCAGTACTGAGCTGGCTGATCAATTCAATAGCCATTTTTAGCTCCCCGGGTTTAGATTTTGCTGTCGGTATTTTCAACTCTTTTGTATCCCTGATCTCCTGTTTGAAACGGATCTTGTTTAGCACCAGTACATCTCCTACAGGTTTGATCAATACCAGGCTTTCCCTGTTGCGAAGCACATAGGTACCAAGACCGGCCTTACCTGTTTTCTGCAATGCATCCCGCAATAGTCCATAAGCTTTCACGCCTGATTTCTCCGGTTGGAGATAGTAGGGTGTTTCATAATAAATGCTGTCTATTTCTTTTTCATCTATGAATTCAGCGATCTCTATGATCTTTGATTTTTCGGGACTGGCTTTTTCAAAATCCTCATCATCCAGTACGACGTAATGGTCGTCTATTTTATACCCTTTCACTATATTTCCCCAGGCTACTTCCTTTCCGGTACTCGCATTTACACGTTGAAACTTAATATTCGCATGATCTTTTTTATCAAGCATATCCAGATCGAGTTCGCTTTGCTGTACAGCACTAAATAGTTTTATAGGAATATTTACCAGGCCAAAACCGATAGCCCCTGTCCATATTGCTCTCATAAAATAGCTTTTTATTTGTACTGAAATTCTTGTGCCAACTAAAAAGCCGGTCTGGTAACCGGCTTTTACTGTATTGATCCCTTTTTGCTGAAATAATTTGTCACACGCCTTTGCCAGCTGATTTGCCGAAAATAAGGCTGATGAGAAATAGTACTATAAATATGAAAAATAATATTTTAGCGATATATGCCGCCGAACTCGCAATACCGGTAAACCCGAATATGGCCGCAATAAGAGCTATGATAAGAAATGTGATGGTCCAGCGTAACATGGTTATAGTTTTTAAAGGTTATAAACAATCGTTTTTTTTTGATTTAATAGATCCTGCGGGCATCTCAGGCATAACAGGTTTTTTCCCTTTTTCAGCTGGTTTGGCAGCTTTCTCATGAATCACCACAATCGGCATCTTTTCAGGATCCCGCACAACGGTGAGCGAGGGTCTTTTGTATTGACCATCTTCAAAATTGTCTTCAATGCCAATTACTTTTTTCATGGTACTAATTGTATTGGTATAGTGAAAATTTCGTGCCTAAGCTTTTAACCTTTAGAATGAATAGACTACCAGGATCAATTGGGGAATTTTTTCGACAAAACCGTGGAGCGTGTGAAAGAGAAACTGGCAAATATGAAAGTAAATCATCATTCCGGCTAAATCTTACTTACCAGCACAAATCGTTGGAAAGCCAGCGAGAATGGACTCACACGGAATTGAAAGCCTGTTTAAAAAATTAATTATCAGCAAGGGTAGCTGTAGCTTTCAATAGCCCGGCTGCTATTAACCTAACCGGCAAATACCGCCAAAGCAGCCAAAAAACCTCCCGTTAAAACCTGGTCCATTTCTCATTCTAAGCCAATGCCAGGCTTCCTAAATCTCTCTTCATCTTACTATTCCATGGTTTTCCTGGTGGTTTTTTCCTATTTCTATGGATTTTAACCCAGGATAATAGGAAGAATGACTATAAATGGAAAATCCACCTAAGAGTGCATTCGTTAGAATAAGCTTTGCCGGTAACCAGGGCTTTTTTTGCGCCTAAAGGGCTCCTGTCATTTATCTAGCTCCCCGTGATGGTATATTTGCACATTAATTAAGAACCTGAGTTTTGGAAAAAAGCAATTTCGTCGATCAGATACGTATTTTTTGCCGCAGTGGACATGGGGGCGCAGGCAGCCGGCATTTTATGCGCAATAAGTTTACAGCAATGGGCGGTCCCGATGGTGGGGATGGCGGCCGGGGCGCGCATATTATTTTAAAAGGTAACCGTAACCTTTGGACATTATTACACCTGCGTTATTACAAAAATGTGTTGGCGGAGGATGGTGAGAGCGGTAGTGGCAACAATAGCACCGGCAGGTTCGGTAAGGATGTGATCATCGAAGTGCCCCTGGGTACTATTGCACGCGATGAAGAAACGGGTAAACAGGAAATTGAGATCCTTGAAGACGGACAGGAGGTTATCTGGGTGCCCGGAGGAAAAGGTGGTCTGGGCAATAGCCATTTTGCTACTTCTACCAACCAGGCGCCGGAACATGCGCAACCGGGGCTGCCAGGCATCGAAGCCTGGAAAGTGCTTGAATTAAAAGTACTCGCAGACGTAGGGTTGGTAGGTTTTCCAAATGCAGGCAAATCAACGCTTCTGTCAGTTATCACGGCAGCCAAGCCAAAGATCGCGGACTATGCGTTCACCACTATTACTCCAAATCTTGGTATTGTAGATTACCGGGATGGAAAAAGTTTTTGCATCGCCGATCTTCCGGGCATTATAGAAGGCGCCGCGGAAGGAAAGGGACTGGGGCACCGGTTTCTGCGACATATTGAACGAAACTCCGTTTTGCTTTTTCTTATCCCTGCAGACAGCGACAATCATAAAAAAGAATTCGATATCCTGGTAAGCGAACTGGAAAAATTCAATCCTGAATTGCTACATAAGCAGTTTATCATCGCTATCAGCAAAAGTGATATGCTTGATGATGAATTAAAAAAAGCTGTAGAAAAAGAATTGCCGGCCGATATCCCGCATATCTTCATTTCTTCCATGACCAATAAAGGACTGGTTGAGTTGAAGGACCTGCTTTGGACATCACTCAATCAACCACAGGAATAAGCTGTCCTGGTATGTGTTTTGAATGCAAAATTCAAAAGTAAAAATTCAAAAATAGCCTCCGTATCTCCCGACGAACACTGGTTTCGGGTTTGCTTTAGGTTAATATCATTTAGTTAAGCTGTGATGAACGCTTATTAAGTTTATACAAATTATCAAATCACTCGTCCCCCATCTATTACCGGGGTTTTAACCCAGGGTGTATCAATAAAGAAATTATCCCTGGTTTATTTAATACGCTATCCGAGATAAAGGCCCAGCAGAAATTTATTGACTTCCCGGGACGTCCGCAGTTGCTAACTACCTGCGCTGTTAACAGTTAGCGAACCTGGCAGCAAACCCGCCACGGGTTTATTTTTTTGTAGTAGGTTTGTCACTCATAAAATTTTATCATGAAAAGATTACTGATCACAACGGTTCTGTTTTTTGCTCTTTTCTTTAAATCATTCGCTGATGAAGGCATGTGGCTTCCCTTATTGCTTGGTCAGCAGGTATATAATGATATGGTGAAGAAGGGATTGAAACTCACTAATGAACAATTATACAGTGTTAATAAAGCATCGCTGAAAGATGCGATCATCATATTTGGTGGCGGCTGTACAGGCGAGATCGTAAGTGCGGAGGGATTGATATTCACCAATCACCATTGTGGTTATGATGCTATCGCGAATGCCAGTACAATGGATAACAATTACCTGCGGGATGGTTTTTATGCAAAAGGCAGGGGAGATGAAATTCCGACTACTCTTACTGTGCAGTTCCTCTTACGCATAGAAGATGTGACCAAAGAGGTCCTGGATTCTCTTGGCGACCTGACAGGCGCTGACAGGTTACAAAAGCAGGCCATGGTGCTGGCTTCTATTAACAAGCGGATGAGCGATGCAAACCAAAACATTGAAACCCGGATCAGTCCCCTGTTTAAAGGCAATCAATTTCTTGCATTCGTGTACCAGCGCTATACCGATGTTCGTTTGGTAGGTGCGCCTCCCGAAAGCGTTGGCAAGTTTGGTGGTGATACCGATAACTGGGAATGGCCTCGTCATACCGGTGATTTTTCTATTTTCCGTGTGTATACTGCAGCCGACGGAAAACCGGCCAAATATAATACGGCCAATATCCCCATGAAACCAAAATGGTACTTACCTGTATCCATTAAACCGTTGAAGGATGGTGAATTCTCCATGATCTGGGGATACCCTGGAAGTACCAACCGCTATGAAAGTTCATACGGTATTGAACTGGCCACATCAATCAACAATCCCACACTTGTCAAGTTAAGGGATGTGCGGTTGAAATATATGTTCGAGGAAATGAAAAAGGACCCTGCCGTTAAATTGCAATTAGCCTCTTCTTATGCGGGTATTGCGAATTACTGGAAATTCTATGATGGGGAAACAAAACAATTATTGAAATATGATGTGTTCGGTCAAAAGAAAAAGGCCGAAGAGAAATTCATAGCCTGGTCCGATGGCAAGCCAGCTTACCAGGGCCTGTTTGCGGAATGGGGTGATGCTTATAAAGCATGGAGACCCTATGCACAGCACCGCGTATACCTCAATGAGGGGATCCTTGGTTCTCCGCTAATGGCTTTTGCCGCTTCGCTCACATTTCCGGAAAATACTTTATTAAAGGCTGGTGTATCACAGGCGGCCATTAAAGAGGCATT
>CAZGSG010000102.1:0-19189 GCA_964528095.1 uncultured Terrimonas sp. | reverse complement strand
GTAAGCGTTAGTTGTTGATGGTTGCGCTTTATTAATACATTGCCGAGATTTTGTGTACTGCTGATCACCGCTCCCAGGTTGCCGGGATTAGCTTCGGTTGGCGCATTAAGTACAGTGTTGATTAACAGATCGCCCCCTGCAGTACCCACAATGCGGCTGGTTTCAGACTCGCCGGTAAGAAAGCCCGTGCTACCAAGATCAAGATTCTGTCCATTCAGATCGACAAAGCCCCGTAGGAATTGCAGTTCATGCGTTACAGTAACCGGCCGTTGCAGCAACACAGTATGCGAGGCGTCCTTATTCACCTGTATGCTATAAAATTGTATCGCTCCTGTTCCACTGACCCTTGCATCGGCAGATCCCGAAAATTGAACCGTGCTGTTACCGGGTAAAAAACTACCGTTATTAATAAGATCAAGATCCCGAAATGTAAGTTGTGCGTTGCCGGCGAGCTGCACCTGTGCACCGGGTCCGATGTAGAGTTGTGCCGAAGCTGCAATGGAAATTATCAGCACGATCAGGCAAAATACACTGCGCATAGAAAAAGAATTAAATTTATAAGGGCGCGGCTGGTTGAATAAATAATTTATGCCACCAATTTAGAAATAGCTGCAATGCATTTGCGGCACAATCGCTGAACGAATCCTGGTTTGGAAATAAGGCAGATAAGCCGGCTTAATGGTCTTTGCAGAAGAAAATCACCGTTTGTCGGAAATTTTGGTTGTTGGTCTATTTGATGTCATTTTATGAAATAGTAATCAGTTCAAATCGTTTAATTTGTAGGAACAGTTGCAGATGAATTCCTTTCTTAATAACGATTTTATCTTTTCACCCCGCTATAGGGTGTGGCGACACATTGCCTATTGGTCTTTCCATATAACAATATGGGCTGCGTTCTGGGTTGTAATGGGCGCGCCAGGTTCTTTTGCCCGCCAGCTTCTTAATATGGCGATGTGGGTACCTGCGTTTATATTATTCGGTTACCCATTGGTATATGGAGCTATTCCTCATCTTTTATTAAAAGGAAAACTCTGGCAGTTCCTGCTGACCATCCTGGCCTGGGGAGTTGTAGGTCTTTATATCGATTCCGGTTACAGACACTATGTGCTGATACCCGCGCAGGAAGCGATGGGATTGGATAATATTCTGCCCCGCGGGCCGCTTGCGTTTTGCTACCTGTGCATGACTACCTCTGCTGCAAGTCCAATGATCATTAAATTCTTCAAGCTCTGGACCATCAAACAGCGCGACTGGATGCTTGCGCAACAGGAAAAGATAACGGCGGAACTGCAACTACTGAAAGCGCAGGTACACCCGCATTTCTTATTTAATACCTTAAACAATATCTATTCATTTTCGCTTGAGAACTCACCCAAAACCCCCGAGATGATCTTAAAACTATCATCATTGCTTAGCTATATGCTTTACGATTGCCAGACGGAGGGAGTACGATTGGAAAAGGAGATCGAGATCATGAAAAACTATATCGACCTGGAAAAAGAGCGGTATGGTAATAAGATTGAAATATCATGGAGCGTGGAAGGAGATATAAAAGGAAAATTGATCGCACCCCTGCTCATGCTTCCTTTCCTGGAAAATGCCTTTAAGCATGGCGCCTCTGAACAGATTGAAAAGCCGTGGTTGGGTGTTGATATATCGGTAAAGCGGGATACACTCAGGCTTAAGATCGCTAATAGTAAAAATGAATACGGACCTCATAGTAATAACGGCATTGGTATCAATAATGTAAAAAAACGTCTTCAATTCATCTATCCGGGTAAATATGATCTGAAGATAAATGATGAGGGTAATTTCTTCGTGGTATCGATGTCGATCAGATTAATTGAAAACATACACGCGCATATCATGACATCCGTTGCTTCAGCAACTATCTAAACCATTTCGCATGAAAATCCACTGCCTGTTGATTGATGATGAGCCCCCGGCATTAAAGATATTGTCGCATTATATATCATCTATTAATGGTCTTGAAATCGCTGGTCAATGCAGCAATGCTATTGAAGCACTTGGTGTATTACGGCATAAGCCCGTGGATGTCATTTTTCTCGATATTAAAATGCCTCGCATACTGGGCACCGAATTTCTCAAAAACCTTTCCCGTCCACCCAAGGTCATATTTGTTACGGCCTATAGAGAATACGCGGCAGACGGGTTCGAGCTGGATGCCGTGGACTACCTGGTAAAACCTGTTTCATTTGAACGATTTTTTAAAGCCATCACTAAGTTAAGCCGGCTGATGGGTGGCGAAACAACGGAGGTTCTCGCTAACCATGCTACCAGTACCGCCGCATTCGTTTATCTCAAAGTTGACCGGGATATGAAAAAAGTTTTTGTAAATGATATTAACTATCTCGAAAGCTGGAAGGACTATGTAATGGTCTATCTCAATGGAGGCAAAAATTTCCTGGTGAAACAATCCATAACAGCTATGGAAAATCTTTTATCTGAACATAAATTTCTGCGTATACACCGGTCATATATGGTTTCACTGGATAAAATTTCGGGTTATAGTGGTTTGTATGTGCAGCTGGGTGAGAAGGAGATCCCGATCGGCAGGCTGTATAAGCAGGCGGTGATGGACAAGCTGCAGGGCTGAAGCACCCTCTTTAAATATGGTTAATCCTGGAAGCAATTATTCAGTCCAGCGGCGGCCTTTTAAACAAAGTAAGTTCGGTCTTCTAAACAAAGTCCCCCGTTTCCCCGTGATCTAGTTTTGTGTCAACAAAAAAATAATTCATATGACACAGAACAATTACAACGGAGTATTACAACAGCCCATCAATTCAGGATTTAACGCAAGATCAACAGCAAGCGATGTGATCAGGGGCATTGACCTCACAGGAAAAATTGCGATCGTAACAGGTGGTAATGCCGGCATCGGGCTGGAAACAACAAAAGTACTGGCTGCCGCGGGAGCAACCGTGATCGTTCCGGCAAGAGACACAGAAAAAGCAAAGAAAAATCTGCAGGGCATTGCCAATGTAGAAATAGAATCAATGGACCTGATGGACCCAGATTCCATTGATGAATTTGCAAATAAATTCCTGGCATCCGGCAGAACGCTCCATTTGCTCGTCAACAACGCAGGTATTATGTGGGTACCATTACGGAGAGACAAGCGTGGTATCGAATCACAGTTAGCGACCAATTATTTAGCACAGTTTCAGCTTACCGCAAGATTATGGCCTTCTCTTAAAAAAGCGGACGGCGCAAGAGTCATTAACGTGTCTTCACAGGGACACCAGTTTGCTCCTTTCAATTTTGAAGACCCCAATTTTTTCCACCGCGAATATGAAACCCTGCAGGGATATGGTCAATCGAAGACCGCCAGCAATTTATTTTCACTTGAATTAGACAATCGTGGCAAAGCATTTAATGTAAGAGCTTATTCAGTACACCCCGGTTCTATCAATGGGACCGAGTTAGCCAGGGAAGCGCCTATAGAATTATTTCAGCAAATGGGTTTCTTCGATGCAGATGGAAACATGTTGCCTGAAATAGCCGCATCGTTAAAAACTATTCCACAAGGCGCAGCCACAACAGTTTGGTGTGCTACTAACGCAGCACTCAACAATATAGGAGGCGTGTATTGCGAAGATGCAGACATTGCCGGAATAGCGCTGGATTCACCAACGACAGGAGGCGTAAAATTGTATTCTTTAGATGAAGTAAATGCAAAAAGCCTATGGTCTTTAAGCGAAAAAATGACAGGCATAGCATTCAATATTAATTAATATTTACTACAGGCATATTTAAAAAAATTAATCAGATCAAAAAATTTATAAAATGAAAGATTTAAAAGGAAAGGTTGCCGTCATCACGGGCGGCAACAGCGGGATCGGCTATGCTGCGGCAAAGGAACTCAATGAAAAAGGGGCCACAGTGATCATTACCGGCAGAAGAAAAGAAGCCGTTGAAAAAGCAGCTGCGGCGATAAATGTTATAAGCCTGGTGGCCGATCAAACCAATCTCAGGGATATCGACAGCCTGGTTTCGGCAGTGGCCCGGGAATTTGGGAAAATAGATATTTTACTCATCAATGCGGGCATCTCGCAGTTTGCACCGATTGAGTTGATGCAGGAAACGATGTTCGATGATATCATGAATGTAAATGTGAAGGGCGCTTATTTTACCCTAAGTAAATTCATTCCGATTTTAAATGACAATGCATCGGTTATATTATTATCATCAACATCCGCATCCGTGCCTGCGCCCAATATATCCGTCTATTCAGCAAGTAAAGCCGCAATCAACGCTATTGTAAAAGTAGCAGCGCTGGAGCTTGCTTCGAGAAAGATCAGGGTAAATGCGGTGAGTCCCGGCCCGATCGCAACAGAAATAATGGCTAAATCAGGTATTGGCGATCAGGCAATGCAGGAGCATATTTTAAACGGTATTCCTTTGTCGAGATTCGGTAACCCGGATGAAGTAGCGAAGCTGATCACCTACCTGTCTGGCAGCGATGCTTCTTTTATTACCGGTGCGGAATTCCTGATTGATGGCGGACAGTCGATAAAATAATCAGCGCATACCCGGGGATTATAAGGAGAAGACATTTGTTAACTTTATGCTGAAACAGCATATCAACAGTATACATGTATGGACTATACGGCAAAATATATAACACCCGATATCAAACTATCCTGTTATGAGGACAGGTTTTTTAAATCGGAGATCATGTTCGAGCATCACATGCTGATCTGGTTTATATCCGGAGAAACAAAGATCGTACAGGCTGAAGGCACGTATATGTTTAAGGCAGGTGATATTTTCTTAATACCCCGGAACCAGCTTGCTACGATCATCAACTATCCAAAAGACGGGCTGCCGCATAAAACGGTGGTGATGCATTTATCGACAGCCAGGTTAAGAGATTTTTATGCTAACCTTTCTGTAAAATCAACAGCTTCACCATTACAGAAGATCCGCCGTTTCAACAATCATCCCTTACTTGAAAGTTGTATGGCTTCATTGATTCCCTATTTTGAAATGAAAGATCTACCGGAGAATATCGCCTCCCTGAAAATTACGGAAGCAATCAGTATTCTCCGGGCAATTGATAAAGATATCGATGGAGTATTGTCAAACTTTGAAGAGCCGGGCAAAATCGAACTGGCCGGCTATATGGAAAAGAACTTTATGTTCAATATGCCAATGGAAAAGTTTGGGTACCTGACAGGTAGAAGCATCACCACCTTTAAACGTGATTTTAAAAAGGTATTCAATACCACACCCCAACGATGGCTTACCCGGAAACGGCTGGAGCTGGCACACTACCAGTTTGTAGAAAAAAAGAAAAAACCTATTGATGTTTGTTATGAAGTAGGGTTTGAAAACCTCTCGCATTTCTCCTATGCCTTTAAAAAACAATTTGGTTATGCGCCTACAGAATTGCTGGAACAGCGGGCGGGGTAATGACCGGTATTCAATTTCAATGGGCATCAGGAACAATGCGCTTGTAGAGACGCAATGCATTACGTCTCTGGCGGAGACATCCGTTAATACGCCTTTTATCGGCCCTGCGAGATACCCGTTCCGCAACAATCAGCTAATAGCCAGCCTGTATAATAAAATAATTTTTGTTCGGTGGAACGCCCTGTAATGGATCCTTATGCATAAGGATCTTTGCCAGGCAATATTCGAAAATTATTGTGATCGAGAAGACGCAAGACATCGCGTCTCTACAGACGCGCATGCACTATGCAAACGGTTTAACACGGTAACACAGAGGAATTCATGCAATAGGATATTTCTTATTGATCCTGCCTCCTTATCCTGAACTTGAATTTTAAATAAAACCAGGAACATAATCCTGCATAAATAGAAAGGATGATCACCTGTATCAGCGCCTACGCTGAAGCTTTTGCGCAAGCGTGAGCTTTAGCATTCGCGGCCTCCGTGTTAAAACAAACTTAGGGAAGCTTCCCTGAATTCTCCATAAAATGATATGCGTGTCTAATATTAAGAGCCGAATCTTCGGATGATTTCCTGTTCCAACATTTCGCGGTGTTGCGGATGTGCTATGCCCATTAGAGCGATAGCTCTCTGGCGCAGATTTTTGCCAAACAGGTAAGCCGTGCCATACTCTGTTACAACATAGTGCACATGTGCCCTGGTTGTAACCACACCCGCGCCCGGCTTAAGTAAAGGAACGATCTTGGATAAACCCTTTCGGGTCATCGACTCAAGCGCAATGATCGGTTTGCCACCTTCCGAAAGAGCGGCGCCCCTCATGAAATCCATTTGCCCGCCTACGCCGGAGAACTGGTAGGTACCGATTGAATCGGCACATACCTGGCCAGTAATATCTATTTCTATTGCCGAGTTGACGGCAACCACTTTGGGATTGGCGCGTATTACTTTGGTATCATTTACATAGTCGATCTCAAGAAAAGCTACCTCTGGGTTGTCGTCCACAAAATCATATAACTTCCTGGAGCCAATGCAAAAACTGGTCACCAGTTTACCGGTATGTTTTTTCTTATAGCGATTGGTGATCACGCCTTTTTGTACAAGGGGTATAACTCCATCGGAGAACATTTCGGTATGAATGCCGATATCTTTATGATTTTGCAGGCAGGAAAGCACCGCGTCAGGAATGGCGCCAATACCCATTTGCAGGCAGGACCGGTCTTCGATCAGTTCTGCACAATACCTGCCGATTGCAAGAGCTTCCTTGCTTATTCCCTCTCCATAATTAACCTCGGGTAAAGGATCATTTGTTCTGACCAGCCGGTTTATTTTACTGATATGCAAAATCCCGTCGCCCAGGGTTCTTGGCATATTTTCATTTACCTGTGCGATCACGTACCTGGCATGTTTTACAGCAGCGCGTGCGATATCAACCGAAGTGCCGAGTGAACAGTAGCCGTGTTTGTCTGGAGCGGATACATGTACCAACGCTACATCGATCGGCAATATTCCTTTTTCAAATAGCTGGCTTACTTCACTAAGAAAAACGGGTACATAATCACCATGATCTGTGTTTACGATCTCTCTCACATTTTCTGAAACAAACAGGGAGTTCATAAAAAAGCTCTTCTCAAAATCGGCCCTGTTAAAAATATCCTTACCCAGCGTGGTGATGCTGACCAGTTCAACATCACGCAGTTCGGATGAGCGGGCAAAAAGTGCACGCAGTAGATAGGCTGGCGTAGCAGCGCTTCCATGTATAAAAACACGATCGCCGCTCTTAATTACCTCTACAGCTTGTTCTGCCGAGCTATATGCAATATTCATAATGGACAATTAATTCAAGATTAAAAAGCAAAATTCAAAACAGCCACGGCATCATTTGATGAACCCCGGTTTTTATTACGAATCTTGCTTTTGGATATATGGTCCAGCAACCTGGACTGGTTAGATGGTTACCTGTTCTGCTTTATCCTGTAACATTTTTTTTATTTCCAGCCTTATCGCCGCCAGGTGTTCTATCTTAACGTCATCATAACCCGCCAGCATTTTTGTTTTCTCCTTTTTGCTGCCGGCAAACATAGCGCCGATCCGCAACAGGAGGCGGTCTCTCCATGAAAGATCCTTATACACCAATCTCCCAGGCAGGAAGAATACGGTGCAGCGCTTGATAAGGGGAGCCGGCAAAGAGGACTGCAGGTATGTTTTTAATTTTTCTGTTTCGTTGAGCGGTGTGCCGCTCACTACAAACAAAAGCAAGTTCCACCCCTCGAGCTGGTTGTAATATTGTGTTACCCACCTGGATATTTGCAGCTTACCGATATAGACACTGCTTCCCAGGATCAGGAGGTTTCCGGTTGGAATTTCATTTAACTGGCAGTCTTCGCTTCTAAGGACGGGCAGCTCGAATTCTTCGGAGAGCCATTTGGCGTATTGATATGTTGCGCCATATTTACCCTTGTAAACAATTAGATTTTTCATGATGATATATGCTGTTTAATTTCTTTTGAAACCGAATTGTTATGTTGAAATAAAACTTTTATCGGATTATAAAGACTTATGGTTTTGATGGAACAGGCTATTTGGCAGAACCTGCTGATTGTTTCCATCGCTGAAGCGAATCCATCTTTGAAAGAGAGCGTTCGATCGTGCTGTTTTCAATATGCTGTTCTTTCAATAACCGAAAGGCATTTTCTTTCATTTTCTCCAGTGTTAAGTCCGGATTTGTAAAATGGCCATGCTGGTAGCAATACTTGCAATACAACTGGCTTTCGCTGCCATCCTTTTCCGTTCCGCGGTCATCCGGGTTGTCGATTGGCATTGTGCAACTTTGGCAAAATAGTGGTTGATCCATTATATATGTTTGAGATGATTGATGATACAACAGGGGTATGGGCTTACCGGGTTGTCATGTTCTATTTAGATCGAAAATAGAAACAGTAAAGGACGGGTTTGCTGACTGATGTTTTACCGGGATATGATTTCGGTCATATGCTGCAGGTACTGATATTGACCTGGGATTAACAAACTAATCCCAAATAGGGGGAAATCAGGCAAAAAAGTAATTGGAGTGTGCTTAAAAGACTAAAGAATGTAATGGAATAGGGGCGTCATTTTTTCTTATTGATCCCTGCCTCCTTATTCTCAATTTGAATTTTAAAAGAGATCGGGAATATAGTTCTGCACAAATAGAAGGAATGATCAACTGTATCAGCCGCCATGCGCCTACACTGAAGCTTTGGCGCAAGCGTGAGTTTGGCGTAGGCAGGCTCCGTGTTAAAAAAACTTTAGTAAGATAACTTCCATTTTTGCGACCCGGCTGTATTAAACGGAACTTGCTAATCGTTCCGTTCGAATATTATCTCATAAAGCCTATTGGAATAAAAGCGGTGAATAGATGATACCCATGGTTTGAGATACCGCAGGTATCTCCATTTCAACTGAGCGAGAGTACGAACTAATCAATACCAAACGCAAACATAAAATCAGAAGAGCCAAAAAAGTACTCACCCTTATCAAGACCTTTCACAACCAGGTAATAATAGCCTTCCTTGATCTTTTCTACCGAGTAGCTGATCTTTGAAAAAGAGTTAGTACTGCCCGTTGCTTTTGCTTTGGCAGTAATAAAAACCCGCTTGTTATCTTTTACTTCAAATTTCACCAGGTCAAAAACTGAGGTGGGATCAATGCCGGCGGCTACTTTTACTACAAATTTTAATTCGTCCTGTTTGCTGATCCTGACCGGCGAGGAACTTTCATTCATAAAAAAACCGGCTTCAGCTTTAAAAAGCCCTTTTGCTTTTGCAATGGTGTTGTACTGCGATTTTTCCAACTCCACTAATTTTTTTTCCTTTGCGTTATAATAGGCCGGCTTATCATTAAACTCGGGTAGTAAGGTATTCTGGGCTTCCAGTTGGAAAAATGAGACCACGGAAATCAATGTCAGGACTGCTAGTTTCATGTCAGGATTATTTTAAGTATAAAATGTATTTATCGGTTGTCAGCTGGTATAAATTACGCATCGGTCATCACTGCCGTATCGGCACTTCACGCATTATATAAACAAGCTCCAATAAAGAATAATTATATGAAAAAAAATAAATTATTCTACCTGCGACGATCAAACGTCTACAGAAGCACAAAATCTGTCAATTAAGCCCGATGGAAAAATAGATTGTGGATCAATGCAGGTTTTCCGGAATGAATTAGTAGCTCCTGTATTTCGATAGGGATTTCAAAGGAGCTGACAGAGAAAATGAGCGAAGCAAGAACTTAGCTATTAGCACAGGTTTGAGTGAAGGAGTGTTTTTGCTGCTTTAAAATGACTGAATGCTTAGGATACAAGACCGGGGAAGGTTTTATTAGAACTCTATGCCAGGTTCAAGGCTTTTACCGCAGGATCACAAAATGGAAGTTATCTCACTAAAGTTTTTTTTAACACGGAGCCCGCCTACGCTAAAACTCATGCTTGCGCCAAAGCTTTGGTGTAGGCGCATGGCGGCTGATACAGGTGATTATTCTTTCTATTTATGCAAGACTATATTCCCGATCTCTTTTAAAATTCAAATTGAGAATAAGGAGGCACGGATCAATAGGAAATGTCCTGCTTTCTTTAAGCCCACCGTGGATCCTTATTTAAAACCTATTTGGATTTATCCATCACAATACTTCCGTATTTCCATGTCAGAACCACTATAAGCCGGCTGTTCCTGTTTGCCGGAATTGTCAAAAACAAAATTGTATCTTTCTTTAAAGAAGACAGGCGGCAGCCTTTTTTGAGCAAATGGCTTGGTACTGCTGACCAGCCATTGGCGAACGATCATAAACGAGCTAAAGAAAACATATGAAAAAACTACCAATCCTGTTTATCCTTTTAGGAGTGATCACGGCAAATGCCCAACGAAAAGCGCCTGCCTATCCATTGATAACCCATGATCCGTATTTCAGTATCTGGTCGACCACGGATAATCTGAACGCATCTCCCACAAAACACTGGACGGGTGAGGATCATTCCTTAGTAGGAATGATAAAAGTAGATGGACAGGTATACCGGGTTATCGGGAAAGAAGATAAAAATTATAAACAGGTATTGCCAACCGCCGAAGCGCAACCATATATGGCTAGATATACCACCTTTACGCCGGGACAGGACTGGCAAAACAATTCTTTTGATGATCAACAATGGCAGACAGGAGAAGCGCCATTCGTAAAACCCTATCATAACAGCGGCACCAGTTGGACCACAAAGGAAATCTGGATGCGAAGAAGTTTTGTGTTAAATGAACTCGATTTTAGAAATCTTTTGCTGGTATTAAAACATGATGATGGTGCCGAAGTCTATCTCAATGGCAAAGAGATCTACCGCAACGAAGGCGTGATCAGCCGGTATAAGTACATAGAACTAACGGAGCTGCTTCGTAAAAATCTGCAAAAAGGAAACAATGTACTGGCCATGCATGTAACAAATACGGGCGGGGATGCTTTTCTCGACATAGGTTTGTTGGAAGAGATGCCGCCGAAAGCGGACCAGGCTGCCATAGAAGCAGAACAACTGAACGTATCGATCAATGCTACCCAAACCAGCTACACATTCAGGTGCGGACCAGTGGATGCCAAAATAATATTTACATCGCCGTTGATCATTAATGATCTCAAGTTACTGGCAAGACCAGTGAGCTATATCAGCTATGAAGTAAAAGCCAATGATAAAAAAACACATGATGTGGATGTATATTTTGGCGCGTCCGGCACTATCGCCACCAACTCTGCCCAACAAAATATAAAAGCAAGGGCTTACCAGTTGAAAGGACTGGGCGTGTTGAAAGCGGGTACAACCGAACAGGCTGTATTAGGCAAAAAAGGTGATAATGTGCGGATAGACTGGGGATACATGTATTTGGCAACACCTGCACCCGGGCAACAATATATTTCCGGTAAAGACGAAGCCATTGCTTCGTTTGTAAGCGGCAAGACCAGCGGCAAGTCCAGCGGAGAGGTGGAGCGTGAAGGACGAGGCCTGTTTATGAATTCGGTGGTAAAGCTTGGAAAAATTGCTGCCGGTGGAAAAAAACAGGTTTTCCTGCTTGGATATGATGATCTCTACCCGATCCGGTATTTTAATGAAAACCTGGTACCCTGGTGGAAGTCGGCTTACAATTCAACAATTGAAAATGAGTTGGAGCTAGCGTATAAAAATTACCCTGCCATCATAAAACAATGTGAAACCTTCAATCAAAAAATATACGGCGATTTAGAAAAAGCCGGCAGCAAGACCTATGCAGATCTTTGTATACTCGCATACCGGCAAAGTATTGCCGCACATAAACTGGTGAAAAGTCCGCAGGGCGAGCTCCTGTTCCTATCCAAAGAAAATTTCAGTAACGGATCTATTAATACGGTGGATATAACTTATCCTTCTGCTCCGTTATATCTCGCCTACAATCCAGCGTTAATAAAGGGCATGCTGAATGGGATCTTTTATTACAGTGAGAGTGGTAAATGGCCCAAACCATTCGCTGCGCATGACCTGGGTACCTACCCGATAGCAAACGGGCAGACCTATGGAGAAGATATGCCCGTTGAAGAATCAGGTAACATGATCATACTTACTGCAGCCATTGCCAAAGCGGAGGGTAATGCGGCCTATGCGAAAAAACACTGGAAGAGCCTGACGCAATGGGTCGAGTTCCTGGTTTCGGAAGGGTTTGATCCAACGAACCAGCTTTGCACAGATGATTTTGCCGGCCATCTCGCACGCAATGCCAATCTTTCGGTGAAAGCAATTGTAGGTATAAAATGTTACAGCATGCTGGCAGCAATGCTGGGTGAAAAGACAATCGCCGCAAGATATAACGATACCGCCAGCAACATGGTCAAACGCTGGATGCAGATGGCCGATGAAGGCGATCATTATGCACTGACCTTTGATAAAAATAATACCTGGAGCCAGAAATATAATATGGTTTGGGATAAAGTACTGGGACTGCGTTTATTTCCAAAATCCGTATATGACAAAGAGATCGCGTTTTATCTCAAAAAACAAAATGAATTTGGATTGCCACTGGATAGCAGGCGCACCTATACAAAAAGTGATTGGATCATGTGGACGGCTGTACTGGCAGATAACCAACAATCATTTGAAGCCTTTCTCGGCCCTGTTTATAAATTTGCCCTGGAGACAAGCTCACGGGTGCCGCTTAGCGACTGGCATGAGACCACGAATGGAAAACAGGTGGGGTTCCAGGCAAGGAGTGTGGTTGGGGGGTATTGGATGAAGGTGTTGGAGGGGGTGTTGAGAGATAAGTATAATTCGAAATAAGATGGACTTTTAGAAAATGTAAAGTAAAAAATCGAAACAGGAATGTTGACACCGTAATATAATGAGGCAGCTACTAAAAATAAACTTATACTAATTTGATATGGCATACATAATGGTAGATATAGAAAGCGATGGTCCTATTCCTTCGGATTATTCGATGATATCCTTCGGAGCTGTCCTGGTTGACGAGCAACTGGACAAAACATTTTACGGAAGACTCAAGCCTGTCTCAGGCAAATTCATTCCGGAAGCATTAGCGGTTTCCGGGCATACGAGAGAAGAAACACTTTTATTCGACGATCCAAAAGAGGTTATGGTAAATTTTGGTAGCTGGCTAAAAAAGGTTTGTAAAGACAAACCAATTTTCATTAGTGATAATAACGGTTTTGACTGGATGTTCATTTGCTGGTACTTCCATCATTTTACTGAATCAAATCCTTTTGGCCACAGTTCTCAAAATTTGGGCAGTTTATATAAGGGTATAGTAAAAGATATGTTTCAGAATTTTAAACATCTGCGAAAAACAAAACACACTCATAATCCTGTTGATGACGCAATAGGCAACGCTGAAGCCTTATTGACTATCATAAAACAGTTTAGTCTGAAGATCCGGATTTAAGAGTCACAACGCCGGGCAATAGAGGTATATCCTTTTTAGTGTCAGATCCATTTTTAATGAGTCCAGTTTTCAATCTTTCCTTTATCAGTAATCCAAATCTCCAGGTAGATATCCTCAGATATAGGTTTCCCCTTGTCTTTAATAATGTCAAACTTTAGTGTTTTAAGAGCATTATAAATAAATTTTATGCAAAAATCATATTCTTCTTTCTCATAGTACTTTTCTATCTCCTGGTCTGTATAAAGCATCCTTACTTTTGAAATGGTTCCATTTTCGTCAATCGTAATTAAATATTTATCGGAACAGTCAAAGTCTTCAGGATTTCTCCACCTGGCTTTTTTAAGTTTCTTAAACAGGATATCAGAAACTTTGTTTTTGTCCTTGCGGTTTATTCTTCTGGGATCGTCAACATAATTTTCTACGGCTTCAATTTTCAAAACCTTACCATTTGTGATATTTATAACTGTTTCTTTTTCGTAAATAGTATAAAACACGCCATCCCATCTCAATACTTTATTATTCAATGGAAAATTTATGTCACCGGAGAACCAGTAGATATTAACCCTGCCATTTACCACCTGGTCGCCAAAAATACCCTTCATTTTTTCTACAGATGCCGCTTTGTCTATTTTACCATTTCTGCGTTCACCGCAGTTTATTATGTCAACAAGGAAAAGACTGTCATGATCAATTTTATATATGGCCTGGTAGCCCCGCCAGCAATTAAATGACGCGCCATTGCGAAAACTCAGGCCAAATAATCTTTCGGATTCAGCTTTTTCCTGCTGCTGCAGATATTGTTCAAGAATTAAGTTGTAGGTGGCGATAGTATCCCTATTAAAAATTATATAGTCTGGCGTTTGAGGGCTTGCAAAAAGCCGGAATGAAGAAAGAATTAAAATCAAAACAAGTAAAAAGGAAAGTTTATAAGTTTTTATCATGCTTGTTTTATGATCAGATGCAACAGTTTGTGTGATTGCATAGGATGTATCAAAATTACTGCTAAAAGCGAGGCTGGCATCAGGCAGATAATGCGCGGTCGTTCAAACGGGAATGCGATGGCTGCTAGCGGTTCAAAAAACTCAATAATCCGCAATACTTTTAAGGATTGACCGGATTCAAGTTTCTTTGCACCGGATTCAAACTACCGGTTGTTTTGTTGGCGTATTTTGTTTCAATTTGTTACACAAAATGAAATGTGGTTTAACCATAAGTTTTTTGCTGCTGGCCGCTATTAGTTGTGTTTCACAAACGGCCATAACAGATTCCATCCATCCCCTGTTCAGGGGCAAACTGGATGGTAACAAAATACGCGAACAGTTTGACAATTTCGAACCTGCATTTCCTACGGAAAAGATAAAAGGAAAGTACAATGAAGTGATCATGTCAATGTTTCACTCCAAAAAACTATACCTAAATACGGCGCCGGGGGAGCAGGAAAAACTCAGCGAACTTGCACCGTTCAAATTGAACCTGAAAAAAGATGGACGGTTTGCCATGATGGGAGGTATCCCTTTTTCAAGCGCGGTCCCGCTTTTTGATTCAATTCCGGTTGTGGTGACCGCTTATGGTATTAACAATGAAAATAAAAGCCAGTACAGGTACAGGGTATTGAAGAATGAAAAAGAAGAGATCATTGGCTGGAAGGAACCGTATCTTTTCAGTCCTGTGATGGTGTATTTCCGCTACAATGGGGATGGCACAGAACAACAGCAAATGGCTTACCTGGGTGCGTTCTCGGCGCCCGTCGGAAATAGCCTGACCATTGAAGTAAAAAATCTTTTCGTGCCCGATACGGTTTATAAGATCTCTGCCGTATGGATAAAACGATCACCCGTAGTGATCGGAACCTATAGCGCCGGCAACCTAAAGGATTTAATCAGTGTATCTAAATTTCAATGGAAAAATGATCCGGGCAAACTGAACAAGGCAACTTATTATGGCAATATTGAATTGAAACCCGTGGATAGCCTGCTGAAGATCGATAGTTTGTTCAGCCATCAGCAAAACGATCTCTTCCTGTATATTAAAGACAGGATACAATCTGCAGAGCTGGTTGAATACAACCTGGTAAAAGGAAAAGACAGTGCGGGCTGGAAAGTCAATAGTTTTGATCCGAATATTTTATGGCTGCAGGATCTTACCCCCGGCCATTATCATTTAGTTCTTCGCTATGCCTTTCAACGGCAGAGCACGAGCGTATTTTCTTTCACTGTAATGCCAGCCTGGTATCAAACGATCTGGTTTAAACTAATAGCAGGCATACTGATGCTATCAGCCATACTATCGGTTTATTTGCTTTTTAGAAATAAACGGCAAAAAAAACAGTTAAGGGACCAGCAGGTTCGGCAGGAACTGGCGCAGGCCGAGATAAAATCGCTCAAATCACAATTCAATCCCCACTTCGTTTTTAATGCGTTGTCTTCAATACAGGGGTTGATCACCAAAAACGAAATAGAAGCAGCCCATTTATACTTAAATGATTTCAGTACACTGCTGCGCAATTCACTGAAGGAAAGCGAACATGAATATATCAGCCTGTCTAAAGATGTGGCGCTGGTCGAAAACTATGTGAAGCTGGAGCAATTACGTTTTGGCTTCCAGTACGAGATACATATCGATGAAAGTATCAACCAGGATGCGATTGAAGTGCCGGTTTTATTATTGCAGCCGGTGATCGAAAATGCCATCAAACATGGGATAGCGCGCCTGTACAACAAAGGAAGGATTACCATTTCCTATACCCTGCAGGACGCCGACCTTTTAGTTGCCGTTCGCGATAATGGCGATAGTTACCAGCCTGCATTGGCCGCATCCCCGAATGGACATGGTTTAAAACTTACCAGCGAAAGGGTGAAGCTGATCAATAAAACACTAAAGGGTCAATCCGTACACTGGGAGATCAACAGCAGGAACCAGCATACGGAAGCATTGTTCATTTTTAAAAACTGGGGAATATGATACGTTCGGTGATCATTGATGATGAGTTGAACAATATTGATAATCTTACCGGTTTGTTGAAACTCTATTGTCCCCAGGTAATGGTGGCCGGCACTGCCATGAATGCAGATGAGGGCGCCCGGCTGATCAGGGACTCTGCTCCCCAGCTGGTGTTTTTGGATATACAGATGCCGGGCAAAACGGGATTTGATATGATCAGGGGGCTTAGTGAACATAATTTTGAGATCATCCTCATCACAGCCTTTGATACATACGGTATCCAGGCAATCAGGTTTTCAGCATTGGATTACCTGCTAAAGCCGGTTAATATCGCAGAGCTAAAAGCGGCAGTGCTAAAAGCGGAAACACGCATCCGCGAGAAACAAAAGAATTATGAGCTGGAGAATCTGCTTGCGATTATCAGCAACCGGGAGGCAAAGTCGGTCCACAAACTGGCCTTACCCACATTGAAAGAAACGCGTTTTGTATACCCGCGAGAAATTGTCCGCTGCGAATCTTCCAACACCTATACCAGTTTTTATCTTTCATCAAATGAAAAGATCGTAGTGTCGAAACCTATTTATGAATGCGAAGAGTTGTTGGCTGATTTTGGTTTTTTGCGCTGCCATCAATCTCATCTTGTCAACAGACATTTTGTTAAAAGCTGGGTAAAAGAAAATGGAGGTCAGCTGCTATTAGAAAACGGCACCCTGGTACCTGTCTCCCGAAGTAAAAAAGAAGCTGTCGCAAATGAATTAATTCACCTGAAATAAAATGTATTTATGAAAAAATTGTTCGCAGGTATTGCTCTCGCAATATCAGTAACTTCTTTTGCCCAAACAATCGATACGCCACCCATGCCGATCGAGGATCAACGCATGGATGGTTATCTGCAAAACCGCCAACCGGCTGTTCTCCGGGTAAAAGTGATCAACAGCGATAAGCCGTTGACTAATGTACCTGTCAAATACACGCTTGTTCATCTGGGCCCTGATTTTCAGCAGAGCTATACGACAGGTTTGGCCAATAACGGGGAATTGGATATTGTGCTGAGCGAAAACCTTTCTTACCAGCAGGTATGGCTGCGAGTAGAAAATTATCTGAATACCGGCCTGGTAGTAAATACCGACCTGGATGTAATTATTGATGCGGCCCTGATCAAAGAAGAAATTTCATTTACAGGTAAAGGACTGACATTGGTGGGAAAAGATGCAGACCTTAATCAACACCTGCTACAAAATATTCTGTATAAAAGAACGGAGCGGTCGGCTTTGTTAAATCGTTTTATTGATATCTGTATGACTGCCGGTTCTAACAAATTAAACATGCAGGAGTTTGTAACAAAGACCGATTCCTTCTATGCGGCAATGAAAAAAAGAGATGATGAATTTTTGCAGCAGATGCCGGGATTTGAGTGGGCTATTAACAACGAAAGAGAAACTGCTTTCTATGAATGGCTGATCAGGGCTTACTGGAACAAGGAGATGCCGGATAGCCTGGTACGAAAGATCGTGGGCTTCAAGCCTTATTTTAATTCAAATGGAGGTGTCTCTTTTTACCGGAGTCTTTCTGCTGATCTGGTGAGCAAAAACTACAAAAAGATGGAGTCCCTCAAAAAAGATCTGTTAGCCAATACAAATGCGCTGTCTGCAGAAAAAAAAATACTATTGGATTCAATCGCCTATTTCGAATCAGTGCCGGCAAGCGATATAAAAATGGAGAACCTGCGACGACTTAATAAAAAACGACAGCAAATCTTTCAGCCGGAACTGGAAGAGCTTGAATTAAAATTATCATTAGAGGCCCTGGAAGAACATAGCAGCGAACCCCGCAGGTCCATTTTAAAAATGGCGTTGATGGAACGATGGAAAGATAAATATGAAAGCAGGTATCCCACGCTCATCCATTCCGTTGAAACCAACTGGGTGAAACGGTTCATCGAATCCAGGCTACAGGAAGCGATAAGCGGGCAACAGGAAGTAGAAGCCCTTTTCAAAACGGCAAAAGCGCTCGATAAAGCGGATCATTATATCGGCAAACCAGTAGCCGAACTACCATTCGGGGCACGGTTGTACAGGCTGGATAGCATTGCCAACGCGGGCGAACTCGTAGCGAACCTCCGTCTCAGGTTTAAGGGCAAGGCATTGCTGCTTGATATATGGGCGACCTGGTGTGTACCCTGTATTCAGGATATTCCGTTTAGTAAAAAACTGCATGAAGAGAATAGTGATCTCCCGATCGAATACATTTATCTCTGCAGCAATTCGAATTCAAACGAAGAAACCTGGAAACAAAGAGTTGTAAAACTCAAAGCACCGGGCATACATATTTTTGTGGATGATGGAATTGTGGATGCGCTGAGGCAAAAACTGAATGCCAGTAGTGGTTTCCCCGCCTATGTGGTAATAGATCAACAGGGAAGGTCAAATGCAAAAGCGATCTCCTTTATGGGAATTATGGACAGGGATAAACTGAAACAGGCAACAGGGATTAAATAATACCAGCGTCACCTCAAAACTATTTTATCAGGGGAGCATAGTAGCTGGCTATTTTCACGGAGTGAAAATATTCCTTAGCGCAACCCTGTGCAAATAACCGGATCCCTCCTTTGTTCATTTTATCTGTTAGCTCCTTTGAAATCCCTGTCTAAATACGTGAGCTACAAATTTATTCGTAAACCCACTGAGTAAGGTTCAATTTACACTACCCATCTTCGATTTCAAAAGCTGTAACGCCCTGCCGGCATGTTCGTTTGCAGGATCCAGGGCCAACGCTTTCTTATAATTGATCACCGCCTCCTGTTATTGGTTGTCTTCCTCTAATTCATCAGCATAACAATCGAAAGCGCGGGAGGAGGTGGGAAACTGCTCTGTATTAAA
>CAZGSG010000101.1:0-19193 GCA_964528095.1 uncultured Terrimonas sp. | reverse complement strand
TAAAGATCTCTTTTAGGTGAGGCAGTCTTTCTTTTAAGCTTAAGACTTTCAGGTAAAGGTCTTCATCGTTGGCAAAAACTATTTGTACCTGCGCGTCTTTGAGCACAAACTCAAGTTCATTCACATTGATCGTTGGATATACCGGTACAAGGATTGCACCGATCTGTTGTACGGCCAGGTCTACCATCAGCCATTCAGGCCGGTTCTTACAGATGATGGCTACTTTATCCCGCCCTTCTGCCGTCATATCATTCGCGCTGATACCCATGCTCATTAAACCGGCGCTAAGATCATTCACGATTACGGAAACCTCGCGGGTACTATATTTTTTCCATTGCCCGCTTTCCTTGCCTGCCAGCATCACTTCCAGCGGCTCACGTTCAAGGTGATAGTCAATGCAATCGAATAATCTTTTCGGTTCAGTCATATAGCAAAGCATTAATAATGAGAAATACCGGTATGGCGCTACATGTAAATTAACACTTATGTTCAACGTTTAATAGTTAAAATCCAATATTCCAAAGCTCCTACTGCCCAGAAGGCAGGCTTTGGAACGATCAGCCATTTAACCTGTACACGAAGAGACAAATACGTGGGATATAGCACCAACAAATTAGGTAAAAACAATGCAAAAAAAAAGTCCCGCAATTGCTGCGGGACCCTATATCATTGTTGCCTGGGTTAAAGTACCTGGTAATATTGGCCCGGAGGCATTTTAAAGATCCTGCTTTTTTGAAAATTATTGAAAGCGGTATAATCTTCAGCATGTGTTTTTGTCCAGTTATCATAAGCCGCAAGGTTATCTACAGGACCAAAAAGCCATTGATTATAGGCTTCAAACATACCTTCCTGTAATAGCTGGCGTTGAAAATCGAATAAGCGGAAAGGGAATTTTGTAGCATTCGTTTGATACCAATCCAGGATAAAACGGCTCCGGATCATGGTGAGCGTTTCGATAGAAATGCCCTTATTTGCTACAGTGGCCTGTTTGGCCATATTTTGCAGAAATGCTTTGGCGAATTCACTTTTATTTTTTTCTTCACCCTGCATGAGATCAGGCTGCGCGAATAATTTTTCTTTATAGCCCTGCAATAGTAATTGTTTCATCGAAGCGCCTCTTGGTGAAAGGCTTTCCATGTTCACAAAAATTTCTCCATACACCAGGCTCCATACTTTGTCTTTTGTATAGAAATAATATAAAGCGGCATTATAATAATTGCCACTGTAAGCCGGATCATTTTGAATGCCTTTTTCCCATTGCTGCACAGCAGAAAAATCTTTTGACGCCCATAATAACTCTCCGTATTCGCTATAAAGAGGACCACTTTTCGGGAATTTCTTCAGGCCTTTTTTATAAAGCTTATCACATTCTTTTATTTCTTCCAGTGCCTTGTATACATTACCAGCGATCTGAAAGGTTTGCACATCTGCATCGGCCCTGTTTACAAGCGCTTCCACACCTTCCAGTGCTTTTGCATAATCTCTTTTCAGGTAATAACTCATGGCCAGGTCCTTCTGCATCTCCAGGTTGTTCTTATCCTGTTGCAGGGCGCGGGTGAGGACCAGTACTGCATTATTGAAATCGCCGGAACGCATAAAATTCCTGGCTGTTTCATGTAACGTTTTCACATCTTCCGGTTGCGCCAGCGTAGCAATGGACAACGCAAGAAAAGGGATAAACAAAAGATATTTCTTCATAGTTCGCAAATTATGACAAAGGGTGTTTGTAAAACTACCCGGGAATTAAAATAACAATATTTTCAGACCATCATAGCTGGTGTGTCAGCAGGCCATCTCTCAGTTTCGGCTCAAACCAGGTGCTTTTTGGCGGCATCACATTTCCACTATCCGCAATGTCAAATAATTGCTGAATAGTTACAGGATATAAACTAAAAGCCACTTTCATTTCCCCGCTGTCAACCCTTTTTTCCAATTCTTTAAGGCCTCTTATTCCTCCTACAAAATCAATCCGCTTGTCGGTGCGCTGGTCTTTTATGCCAAGCAGTTTTGCAAGCACATTATTGGAAAGAATGGTCACATCCAGTATCCCGATAGGATCAGTTGTATAGGTATCTCTACGGGATGTAAGAATGTACCATTGTTTAGCCAAATACATGCCGAATTCATGCGGATGGGCAGGTTTTACAGCCTCGGGGCTTTGTGTTATCATAAAATCATCCTGCAGCGCGCTGATAAGATCTTCCTCATCCAGCCCATTCAGATCTTTTACCAGCCGGTTATAATCCATGATCGCCAATTCGCTGGCTGGAAATATGGTGGTAAGAAAATAATCTGCGTTTTTATTGCCAGGCAAGGCCTTGCTTACCTTGGCCGCGGATGCTGCCCGGTGATGACCATCTGCTATATAAGTAGCAGGCACTTTTTCATTGAACAGGGAAGTGATTGCTGCAATGCTGTCATCATCATCTATTGTCCATATCGTATGACGGACCTTGTCATCAGCGGTAAAATCATAAGTAGGTGTATGCGAATTTTTCCATTGATAGATAATAGAGTCGATCGCGGTTACATTGTTATAAGCCAGGAAAACATTTCCTGTCTGCGCGCTTATCGTCTTCATGTGTTCGATACGGTCCTTTTCTTTTTCAGGCCGTGTAAACTCATGTTTTTTTATTACATCATTAAAATAATCGGCTACAGAAGAAACACACACAAGACCTGTCTGGCTCCTGCCATCCATGATCAATTGGTAGATATAATAACAGGGTTTTTGTTCATTGATCAACTCGCCATTGCTGATAGCCGCCTGCAGATTTTCTTTTGCTTTATCATATACGGCCTGGCTATGCGGGTCTGTATCGGCAGGCAGATCTACTTCCGCTTTGGTGATATGAAGGAATGAAAGGGGATTGTTCTTTACTTCTTCTTTTGCTTCGGCGCTGTTCAATACATCATAGGGTCTTGAAGCTACTTTAGCGGCCAATTCCGGCTTGGGTCTTAGCGCTGTAAAAGGTCTGATCTGTGCCATTAATTTATCGTAATAGTTATAGGGGATTAGTAAAAATATTTTCCTGCAAAGGAATTATCCTTTTTTATTCGCAAAATCTTTCATTAGCGCGGTAATCACTTCTACACTTTCCAAAGCCAGTGCATTGTACATGGAAATGCGGAATCCGCCTACACTGCGATGCCCTTTTACGCCATACATGCCTTCCGCTTTGCAACGATCTGCAAATTCTTTTTCCAGGCCTGGATCTTCCATGATGAAAACCGCATTCATTTTGCTACGGTCTTCTTTGGCTACTACTCCCTTGAAAACAGGCAACGCGTCCAATGTATCATAAAAAAGTTTGGCCTTTGCATCATTGATCTTTTCAATAGCAGTAACACCACCCTGCTCTTTCAACCAGCGAAGTGTGAGCATGGAAACATAGATAGCGAATACAGGAGGCGTGTTCATCATACTGCCTTCTTTGATATGATTGCGATAGTCGAGTATGGATGGAATAACCCGTTGAACCTTGCCGAGTATATTCTTATTGACAATAACCAGGTTTACACCAGCGGCCCCCATATTTTTCTGGGCACCTGCATAGATCAGGTCAAACTTATTGAAATCAAGCTGCCTGCTCAGAATATCACTGCTCATATCTGCCACCAGCGGCACCCCACAATCGTAAGGTAAACTATGCCATTGCGTACCAGCAATCGTTTCATTGGTGGTAATATGCAGGTAGCTTGCGGTAGGCGCTACCGAAAGATGTTTCGGTATACTTGTATAATTACTGTCTTTTGAGGAGCCGGCTATTTCTACATGACCAAAAAGCTTGGCTTCCTTGATCGCCTTACCAGCCCATGTACCGGTTTCGGTATAAGCCGCGCTGTCGTTTTCATTCAACAGGTTCATAGGGATCTGCATGAACTGCGTGGTAGCTCCGCCATGCAGGAATAATACCTCATGATCCGCATCCAGTTGCATCAGTTCTTTTACCAGGCTGATTGCTTCATTCAGTACAGCTTCAAAGAGAGGAGTACGATGCCCGATCTCGAGAATGGAAAGCCCGGTATCGTTAAAATCAAGGATAGCACGACTGGCTTGTTCAAAGACTTTTCCAGGGAGTATGGAGGGACCCGCGTTAAAATTATGGATCACGGATTTCACAGTTTCGATCATAATTCGATGAATAATATAATGAGCGGCAAATGTATGAAATAATCAAGCCCCAATCCGGTTCAAACTTCGGTGTTCATAGGTTCAGGGTTCCTGCTACCGCGGTCAAAAGTAGCGGCTAATAATTTTATGAAGCCCTGGGAGTGAACACGATAGCTGGGAACTATAAACTATGGACCCTGAACCCGTAAACGCTGAAGATATCTAATGATCATCGGTTACCCGGTTCTTCCATGCCATATTGAGCCGTTCAAATTCCTGTCTGTCCTCCTCGCTTAACTCTTTGTGGCTGAGCCTGGACAGATCAGGTTGACCTGCATTGACCCAGGCGGTAAACCAGCAGGAAGCTACCGCATGAATGGATTGTCGCATTCTTCGTTCCACCATGCCCTTCATCCTGGCATCGTAGGCCCTGGCATAAGCAGACGAATACTGCCGGATGATCAATCCATTTCTTTGCTCAAAGGAAAATTGCTGATCAGCACGGAAACTAGCCGATAGTTCCTTTTCAAATTTTAATACAGTATCAGCTGCGGCCGCGCTTTGCAGGATACGTGTCCAGAAAAAAGACAGCGGATCGCTGATATAAACAGCTTTGCCAATAAAAAAATCCCATTCACTGTCGGCCAGCAGTTCCGGTATACGGCTCTCCCAAAAACTATGAATTCCTTTTTGTCCCGTATACTGCCCGTTATGATTGCTCGAAGCATGAAGAGGCACATGCGTGTCGGCGATATAATGCCCGATCTCAGCGGAGTATTTCAGGATCTTCACCTGGTTTTTTTCTTTAAACGCCGTGGTGAGCCGGTAAAGCATTGTTTGCAACCACCAGGGCACAATACCATGCGCGTTGAGCGTATCAACCGTATATTTAGCAACAGCATCGCTCCATTTTCTTGGCAAAGAATCGTAGGGATAAACGCCGTAATGGTCCACATCAAGATAGTGCCTGGGAGCTTCTTCCGCGATCGCATACCGCCGTTTATCGGGATCAACCGCATGTTCCGTCAAAAAATCGGCCTGCGGTTTATAAAGGATCATCATCTCAGGCGGTAATAAAAATATTGCTGAATAATTGATCTTACGGTGGCCAAAGAATCCCCAGCAGGAGGATGAATGCTGCAGGTGGAGCAGGATAATAAGAATGAAAAATTTTTTCATGCTGCAGGAATATATGCAGCTAAATTAAAAGAAGGGCCAGGGTTTGTAAGGGGGTATTCCTCCTTCATTCAATGTGTTTTCGCGGTGTGTCCTGGTTGTGCCTCCTTCGTGTCTCGCTCGTATCTCGCTCGCACCTTGTTCGTATATGGTTTGCATGTCCTTCGTGCATCATTCCCTTCTTATTCGCTGTAATTGTGAGCAATAGGCGAATAATGTACGAAGCGTTTCCAAATCATCGGCGAGGGCGTTTACGAACAAACAGCGAAGCGCCCCCGAACAAATCATGAAATTTCCCTTATCGACCTTTTTTAAGAACAACTAATCAAAGTCTTGCGAATAAGTCCCAACAAGGTGAATTTAAATTCAAAACGCAAAAACAATCCCCGGTTTTCGGAGTGTATTTTTTAATTTTGAATTATCTCTACTCATTCTCCCGGCCCAGTTCAGGTTTTTTCCCATCATCATCCAGTTCCACCACACCGCCCGTTACCGCGTATTTCATGGCCTCACCCGAGGTGATGGCATCGATCTTACGCACTTTGGCCCTGGGAAGAATATACAATTGCCCGGCGAAATTATAAGCCTGTGGTACATATACCGCTACCATATCCGATCCCATTTCAAACTTTGCCATTTCTTCATCTGTCAGGAAGCCAACGATCCATACATCCGTAGAAAACACATTGGCCAGCACTGCTTTGTTGAATTTTCTTTTATCTCCGGCAAATGCTTCAAAAAAATCTTTGGTAGAAGAATAAATGAATTTGATACCAGGCGTACGCTCCATCCACTGATCAAAAAAATTGATAAAACTTCCCATTAAGAAATAGGAACTCACCCATCCCACCAGTATCACAAAAACGATAATGATCAGGAAACCAATACCGGGAATATTGATATAAGGACGCAATATGCCATCGATCTTATCAAATAACCAGTAAAGTACATAACCCGTAATGCCGATTGGCGCTAAAATGATAATACCCTGGATAAAATACCGGAAGATCTGTTTTAATCGCTGCCTGGCCGGAGTCTTCGCCCCAATGCTCATGAAGAAAAATTTGAAAATCAAAGGTAACAAAAACAAAAGTAGCAGGCTTGTAATACTGCGGCAGATACAAATGATAACCAATGCTTAACCGAATTGATAAGGCTTTGATTAGCGGGTATACACGGGAACAAACACCTGTTTGTAACAAGAATTTTTTGGGACAAAAGGCTAAAAATAATGATGGAAACTTTGGTAACGAAAAAAGTTTCCATAGTTTTGCGCCTGATTTTAGTGATTATGGAACAACAGGAAAGAATAGTAGCAAAAGCCCATGAGCTGTTCATGCGATACGGCATCCGCAGTATCAGCATGGACGAGATCGCCACCCACCTGGGCATCAGTAAAAAGACCATTTACCAGTTTTTTGCCGACAAAGACGCCCTGGTAGAAGCAGTGGTGGATATTGAAATAGGTGTAAATGAGCGGGATTGCCTGATGTATAACCAGAAAAGTGAGAACCCGATACACGAATTATTCCTGGCGCTGGAAATGATTGAGGACCTGCTGCGAATGATGAACCCGATGGTGATTTTCGATATGCAGAAATACCACCCCGCAGCATTTAAAAAATTCAACGAACACAAGAACAGTTTTTTATATAAGCTCATTAAAGAAAACCTGGAAAAAGGCATCAGGCAGGAGTTGTACAGGGATGATATCAATGTGGGTATCCTAAGCCGGTTCCGCCTGGCATCTGTTTTCCTTGTTTTCAACCCGGAACTTTTTCCGCTTGGCAAAAATAGTCTCAGTGATGTGATGCGGGAGATGACACTCCATTTTATATATGGGGTGGCTACACCGAAAGGACAAAAATTAACACAGAAATACAATCAACAAAGATTAAAAACATCGTAGTATGAAGATCAGACGAAATATAAAGTGGAATGGGATCATGTTGCTGGCATTATTGCCTGCGATAGCCTTCGCCCAGCAGAATACGACAGCACCGGAAATACACCAGTTCTCTATTCAGCAAGCCATCGACTATGCAAAGAAAAATAATGCGCAGGTAAAAAACGCGTTGCTGGATGTACAGGTACAACAGCAAACAAACAGGGAAGTAACGGGTAGCGCTTATCCCCAGATCTCCGGCAGCGGATCATTGACCTATAATGCAAAATTACCAGTGAGCCTGGTACCTGCCGAGTTCTTTGGTGGTCAGCCGGGAACTTTTGAAAAACTGGCTTTCGGGGTAAAATGGGGTGCTACCGGCGGTATATCGGTCAACCAGATCCTGTTCGATGGCCAGGTCTTTACCGGACTGCAGGCAAGAAAGACCCTGATCGATTTTCAACAAAAAAATGTAGAGGTCACCGAAGAAATGATCAAGGCCAATGTATATAAAATATACTATCAGCTGGTGGTAAGCAAAACGCAGATCGAACTGATCGACGCCAATATCGAATTGGTCACCAAGCTGCAGCACGATACAAAGATCATGTACGACAATGGTTTCGCGGCCCAGCTGGATGTTGACAAAACAAGTGTGCAACTGGCCAACCTGCAAACAGAAAAAATAAATGTGTTGAACCAGGTAGCCAATGGATTCACCGGATTGAAAGTATTGATAGGAATGCCGGTAAAGGACTCAATTGTACTGACCGATAATTTCACTGACGAACAGGTAAGAGATGGTGTACTGGATGCTGCCGGTTTCGACTATGCTCAACGGAAGGAATACCAGTATGCAGACCTGGGTGTACAGCTTGATAAGTACAATGTACAACGGTATAAACTCAGCAAGATCCCTACATTATCATTGAATGGTTATTACAATAAGAATGCACAGCGTAACCAGTTTGATTTTTTCAAAGGGGGCGACTGGTTTGATATCTCTGCATTTACATTAAATCTCAATATTCCCATTTTCAACGGATTTGCCACTAACGCAAGAATTGCAAAGGCGAAACTGTCATTGCAAAAAGATATCAATCTCCGGGAAAATCTGAAGCTGAATATCGACAATGAAATACAGACTGCTAAAAATAATTTTAATACAGCGATCTCCAGTCTCGATTATCAGAAAAAAAATATGGCCCTGGCAGAAAATGTGTACCAGCAGACCAAGAAAAAGTTTGAAGTAGGTACAGGCAGCCAAACGGAGATCAACCAGGCCCAGACAGATCTTAAAACAGCACAGACCAATTACGTCAATGCATTGTATAATGCGATCATTGCAAGGGTAGATTTCTTAAAAGCTACCGGAAAACTATAAACCATGAAACCAGCAACTAATAAAATGAAGAATATGCAAAATATATGGAAAGTAACGGTAATAGCAGCATTGACTATTACACTGGCAGCCTGCGGAGGAAGCGCCAAAGATAAAAAAGGCGAACTGGGAGATAAAAAAGCCCAGTTGGAAAAACTAAAGAAAGAACAACAAACGCTGAATGATAAAGTAGCAAAACTCGAGGATGATATCATCAAACTTGATCCGAACGCGGCTACTGTAAAAGCCAAACTGGTTGCCGTAAGCACAATTGGTGTAGACACATTTACGCACTTCATCGATCTGCAGGGTAAGATCGATGCGAAGAATGTAGCCTATGTAGCGCCAAGAGGACAGGGTGGCCAGATCAGGGCTATCTATGTAAAACAAGGCGATATAGTACGTAAAGGACAGACAATACTAAAACTGGATGATGCGCTTGCAAGACAGGGGATGGTGACTGCCCAACAGCAGATCAGTGGCATCAAAGCACAATTAGCCCTGGCCCAAAGCGTATATGAACGCCAGCAAAATCTATGGAAAGAAAAGATCGGTACTGAAGTACAGGTGCTGCAGGCCAAAACACAGGCAGAAGCCCTGCAGGGTCAGTTGAATGCTGCCCAGGCAAATGTGCAGTTGGCGCAGGAGCAGGTAAATCAATCAACTGTAGTAGCGGAAATTTCCGGAACGGTTGATCAGATGAATGTGAAAGTGGGAGAGTTTTTCTCACCACAGAGTGCAGCCACTCCCGGTGCTGGCATCAGCATTGTAAACACGGGCGATCTAAAAGTACTGGTGCAGGTGCCGGAAAATTACCTTGATAGAGTGAGTGTAGGAAGCATGTTGAAAGTGACCCTGCCTGAAGCAAATAATAAGGTGGTCATGAGCAGGGTGACAGTAGCGGGAAGATTGATCGATCCTATTACCCGTTCATTTTATATCGAGGGAAAATTACCCGTAGATAAATCTTTCCGTCCAAACCAGATTGCTGTAGTACAGATCCAGGATTATTCTACACCAAGCGCTATTACTATTCCGGTAAATACCTTGCAGAATGACGAGAAAGGAAAATTTGTACTGGTAGCCGTAACAGAGAATGGGAAAATGATAGCCCGGAAAAAACAGATCATCATTGGCCAGTTGTACAGGGATAAGCTGGAAGTGAAAAGCGGGCTCGTAGCGGGAGATAAGGTAATCATCGAAGGTTTCCAGGGATTATATGACGGGCAGAACATTACTACTGCCATGTAACCGGAACACAGGAGTTGATAAAGAAGAATGCAAAATAAACAGATTCATGAAAATGTTTGTGGCAGGCCGGATAGATGAATCAATAACTACCGGCACAGATCACGAACTATAAAATAATACCATGAGCGCTTTAGAAAATACAGAGGGTAAATTCAAACAGTTTAAACCGACTACCTGGAGTGTAAAGAATAAAACATCCATGTACCTGTTGATGTTGTTCCTTACACTGATGGGGCTTACCCAATTCATCACCTTGCCCAAGGAGCAATTCCCGGATATCGTTATTCCTACTATCTATGTTCAGACGATCTATGTAGGTAACTCGCCGAAGGATATTGAAAACCTGGTGACCCAGCCGATCGAAAAACAGATCAAAGGGATCACGGGCGCCAAGATCACTAAAACGACCAGCACATCTGTACAGGATTTCTCCGCGATCACTGTAGAGTTTGATACGGATGTAAAGGTGGACATCGCGCTGCAAAAAGTAAAAGACGCGATAGACAAGGCCAAGCAGGACCTGCCAACAGACCTGACAGAAGAACCCACGGCGCTTGAAGTGAGTTTTTCCGATCAGCCGATCATGTATGTGAATGTGAGTGGCAACTATGATAATGTAAAGCTGAAAAATTATGCAAAAGATCTGCAGGACAAGCTGGAAGAGATGTCGCAGATAAACAGGGTAGACCTTGTAGGCGCTCCTGAAAGAGAATTCCAGATCAATGTGGACAATAGCCGTATGGAAGCAACAGGTATCACATTTGATAATATCGAATCTGCTGTTGCCCGTGAGAACCTGGATATTACCGGGGGATTGCTGGAAGTAGGTAATATGAAACGTACACTTCAGTTGAAAGGACAGATAAAGGAAGCAGTTGAACTGGAAAAGATCGTCATAAGAAATACAAAGGGCGCGGCTATTTATTTAAAGGACATAGCGCAGATAAAGGATACTATTAAAGAAACAGAAAGTTATGCCCGCCTGGATGGAAAGAATGTAATAACCCTGAACATCATAAAAAGAGCAGGGGAGAACCTGATTGAAACATCGGACGGAGTTAAAAAAGCAGTGGATGAGTTGAAGGCCGCGCAGTTTCCTCCCGATCTTGATGTAGTGATCACCGGTGACCAGAGTAAAGCTACCCGTACTTCGTTTAACGAATTGGTGAACTCGATCGTTATTGGTTTTGTGCTTGTATTGATCATCCTGATGTTTTTCATGGGTGTAACCAATGCCTTCTTTGTCGCGTTATCTGTACCCCTGAGTATGTTTGTGGCCTTTGTGTTTCTTCCGGCCGCCGACCTTGTCATTGGTTCACATGTGACCCTCAACTTTATCGTATTATTTGCCTTATTGTTCGGGTTGGGTATTATCGTGGATGATGCCATTGTGGTCATAGAAAATACGCACCGGATCTTCATGGAAAATAAAGGAAAGATCAGCGCGGAAAAATCGGCCATGATGGCTGCGGGAGAAGTGTTCATCCCCGTATTAGCGGGAACATTGACCACACTTGCTCCATTCTTCCCCTTATTATTCTGGCCGGGTATTATTGGTAAGTTCATGATCTACCTGCCGGCGATGCTCATATTTACACTTGCCGCGTCTCTTGTAGTTGCGTTTATCATGAACCCCGTTTTTGCGGTTGATTTTATGAATCACCCTGAGGGAGAACATAAACAATCCAAGTCTGCGATCTTCAAAAAACCTGTATTCTGGTTACCTATCGCTGCAGGTATTTTACTCGACCTGTCAGGATTCAGGTTCATGGGAAATTTGTTGATATTCATGTCCATCCTGGTAGTATTGAATAAATATTTTATCGATGGATGGATCCATGCTTTCCAGAACAGGGTGCTCCCCTGGATCATGTCGCACTACGAGAACCTGTTGCGTTGGGCGGTCAAGGGCTGGAGACCAGTTCAGTTATTGATCGGAGCTATTTTATTATTCTTCCTGTCAATCGGCATATTTGTGGCCAGGCAACTGCCTGTTGTTCTTTTCCCAAGCGGTGATCCAAACCAGATATATGTTTACCTGAAACTACCGGTAGGTACGGCGGTGGACTACACTGACTCAGTTACCCGCACGCTCGAAGCCAAAGTAAATAAAGTGTTGGGTACGGAAAACGGAAAGAAGAACCCGGTCGTGGAAAGCGTGATCACCAATATCGCGATCGGAGCAGGTGATCCAATGGCTGGTGACAGAAGTACCCGTCCCGAACTGGGCCGGATACAGATATCATTTGTAGAATTTGAAAAAAGACATGGTGCCCAGACCCGGCCATACCTGGATTCCATCCGTGCTGTGGTAAAAGGAATTCCCGGGGCTGAACTCTCAGTGGATAAAGAACAGGGTGGTCCTCCTACAGATCCCCCCGTAAATATCGAGATCGCCAGTGAAGATTTTGATCAGCTGACTAAAACAGCCGTTTCACTGAAAAACTTCCTTGACTCGTTGAACACGCCCGGTATTGAGGAATTGAAAATGGATGTGGACCTGAGCAATCCTGAGATCACGATGACTGTGGACAGGGAGCGCGCGTTGATTGAAGGGGTGTCTTCTGCCCAGATAGGCATGCAGATCAGAACAGCGTTGTTTGGTAAGGAAGTTTCAAAGGTAAAAGATGGTGAAGATGAGTATAAGATCCAGTTGCGAAACAATGAGCTGCAAAGGAAAAACCTGGTTGACCTGCTGAATATGAATATTCGTTTCCAGGACATGTCTGCGGGTGGTGCTGTAAAAAGCATTCCAATCACCTCACTCGTAAAAGTAGACTACACCAGTACACTGGGTAGTGTAAAAAGAAAGAACCAGAAAAGGGTGATCACGCTACGGTCGAATGTACTGGAAACACAGGGCTTTACTGCCGCGGGTGTAAACCAGCAGCTGACCAGGGAAATAGCATCGTTCAAAGACAAGCCTGATGGGGTCACTATCCGTCAAACGGGAGAAAGTGAGCAACAGGCTGAAACAGGTGCATTCTTAGGAAAGGCCTTGTTGTATGCCCTGCTGGGTATCCTGTTTATCCTTGTATTACAGTTCAACTCCGTAAGTAAGTCTGTTATTATCCTGACGGAGATCATCTTCAGTATCATCGGTGTATTACTCGGTTTTGCCATAACAGGCATGGAAGTTTCCATCATTATGACGGGTGTGGGTATATTGGGACTGGCTGGTATCGTTATCAAAAATGGTATCCTGGTGATAGAGTTCGCGGATGAACTAAGAGCAAGAGGCATGAAAACAAGGGAAGCTGTGATAGAAGCTGGTAAGACCCGGATCATACCTGTATTGTTGACTGCACTGGCCGCTATCCTGGCGCTTATACCGCTGGCTGTCGGTTTCAATATCAACTTTATCACGCTTTTCGCGGATCTTAACCCGCATATCTTCTTTGGTGGTGATAACGTGGCATTCTGGAAACCGCTTTCCTGGACTATCATCTTTGGTTTGTCCTTTGCCTTCTTTATGACGCTTATCATTGTTCCGAGCATGTACCTGATCGCCGAACGTTTAAGAAGACCAATGCGCAGGATGTACGGTGGTAAATGGATTTCCTTCCTGGGAATTCCGCCACTCACCCTCCTCTTCATCCCCCTGATGATCATCACTATGGTGCGTCACAGGGCGGAGGTTCGCAGAAGAGAAAGAAAGCTCCGTAACCTGGACATTCCCGTAAACAGAACATTTACAGGAAGTTGGTTCTAAAATAATACTGTCATTAAAGAAAAAAGCAGCTCCCGGAAAGAGCTGCTTTTTTCTTTGACGCAGATCAATCAATTTTTTTTTAAGTCCACGCAGCATCCTGCAAATACCTCTTGTCTTTGCTTTATATGCGGGCAGTTGTTTTGTTTCAAGACTGCCCCTAACCAAAATTTCGAAGATATTTGTTATCCGCCTGATTAACTGCTTAGCGGAAAAAGCGGCCTCCTTACAGTGGCCGCTTTTCTTATGCTAAGAGGTGAAGGAGGGTAAAGGGGATAAAAGAGTTATTAGTTATTTAAGTAGCCCGATTTCCTTTTTATCAGGAGAGAGTAAAAAAATCAAATCCTAAACCCAGGCATACCAAAACTCAACATATAAAAAAGCGGCCACTTCCAGGTGGCCGCTTTTTTATTTACCTATGATAAAAGAAAAATACAAACTATAAAAAACCCCTCTCCTTCACCTCATTATTTCCTTTACCTCTTAGGCTAGAATGCTTTTTTCTCTGTCGCTACCGGTTTACCATCCGTGTCCAGCTCAATGATCTCATAACCCAGTTTTTGCAGACCAGGTAAAACCTTGGCTTTATCTCCTACCAGCAGGATATTCATCTTACCCGAACTGATCCATTTCTTAGTCAGTGCATCGATTTCAGCTTTGGTGATATTGCTGAGGATTTTGTTCTGCTGCTCAGTATAGTCGGAAGGAAGATTATTGTCGAGGATATTTCCAATAAAACCGGCTTTTTGGAAACCTGTTTCATAACGAAGTGCATCCCGCTGACCAATCGCGCTTTTCAGGAAAGTAAGCTCTTCCGGTGTAATACCGTTTGCTTCATAGTTCGTCAGTTCTTTCATAACTTCTACCAGGGCGCTATCTGTAGCATCGGCTTTGATACCGGCGCTGAATTCGAAATCACCAGTTTGTTTACCACCGTCAAACGCGCTGCGGGCTCCGTATGTCCAGCCTTTATCTTCGCGAAGATTGAGGTTAAGCCTGCTGTTGAAAGCACCACCTAACGCATAGTTCATCAATCCTGCTTTATAGTATTCACCGGTTGCATCATATTTTAATCCTGTTACATAACCAACCCTGAATTCTGTCTGTGCCGCTTTAGGCACATCCACGAGGTAGATCTTTGTTTTATCAATTGTTGGCGTGGCCTGGATCTTTGGTATTACCACCGCTTTATTGGGGAGGTTATTGAGGAATGCCAGTTTAGGCAATACTTCTTCTTCCGAGATATCACCTACAACCACCACCTGTGTACCCTGTGAGGTCATATAGTTATCGTAGTAAGACTGAATATCACTCAGTGTGATTGCTTTTATCGTCTCTTCATTACCCTCGGCAGGTAAGCCAAGGATATGCGTTCTGCCATAATTCAGTTTTGCAAATACATCACTCGCTACAACCGCAGGCTGGGTCTTCGCGTTTTTGAATGCCTCTAATGATTGTTTTTGAATACGCCCGAATGCGGCTTGTGTGAACTTGGGGCTGAACATTCTTTCCTGTAATAAAGCCAGTGTAGCGTCGAGGTTCTTTTTCTGTGTCTGCACCTGGAACGTGATGTCCTCCATACCGCTAAATACATTCACGCTGCTACCTAATTTTTGTAGTTCAAGACTCATCTGTTCAGCAGTGCGGTTCTTTGTATCGTCATTCATCATGTCACTGAAAAAAGAAGCCAGGCCTGATTTTTCAGGGGTATTTGCCTCAAGCAAATGACCGCCGGGAATTTTAATAGATAAGGTAACTGTAGGTAATTCATCGCTTTTGGTGCCGATTATCTTAATACCGCTGGCCAGGTCTTTTTTCCAGAAAGCCGGAACTTTCACCACCGGGTTTGGACCGCTTGCCGGTTCTTTGCTACGGTCAAAATTGTCTTTTGCTTTTACATAAGTCAACCCATCATATCCATATTGCGGAGGAGTATACTGCGACTGGTCAACTGTATAATTATTATCACCCACAAGCATTTTGTCCTGTCCCTTTGGCAACACACTTACGGTCACGCTATGCTTGTACTTGATATATTTATTGTATACCCGCATTACATCTTCCTTGGTTACTGACTGGTACATCTTCATCAGTTTGCCGATCATATTCGGATTACCCGTAAATGTATTGAAGGCCGCCAGTTGTGATACCTTACCGGCCACACTCTGCAGGCCATTGATCAGTTGGGATTCATAACCGCCCTTGAATTTGGCAATATCATCATCCGTTACACCTCTTGCTTCAAAACTATCCAGCGCGTTATCCAGCAGGTAATACATGGATGCCAGTGATTTGCCGGGATAGGGAACAAGCTGGAATGCAAAAGAACCTGATAATTCCTGTAAGCTGCTAAAACAGCTTGCCTGCAAAGCCAGTTGCTTTTTTACCAGTTGCTGGTATAAAATAGAGTTATTTCCCTGTCCCAATACCTGCGCCAGGCAAGCCAATGCCCCCTGGTCTTCATTGTAGCTCGGCACAGTCGGGTAAGCCTGTACCATTAACGGAACACGTGCATAATTATCTGTATAGGAAGCAAAACGATGTTTGGTCAACGTAGGCACCATCGGAGCCATATTCGCTACCTCGGGTCCGCGCGGAATAGGGCCAAAATACTTTTCTGCCAGGCGAACCACTTCTTTCGGGTCTACATCACCGCCGATCGTAACAGTAGCGTTATTTGGGCCATACCAGCGGAGAAAGAAATTTTTAAGATCATTCACTACCACCCGGTCAAGGTCCTGGATATAGCCGATCGTGAGCCAGGAATAAGGATGACCATAAGGGTACATATTTTTACTCAACACTTCCTGGACAAGCCCATAAGGACGATTATCATAATTCTGTCCCCGCTCATTCTTTACGGTAGCGCGTTGTATTTCAAATTTCTGCTGGGTAACAGCATCAAGCAGGAAACCCATACGGTCGGCTTCCAGCCACATCATTTTTTCCAGTTGATTAGAAGGGGTGGTCTCATAATAATTCGTACGGTCGGTATTCGTACTACCATTCAATGTACCTCCGGAAGCAGTAACGATCTTAAAATGCTGCTCATCACCCACGTTATCACTTCCCTGGAACATCATGTGTTCAAAGAAATGCGCAAAACCTGATTTGCCAATCTCTTCTCTCGCAGAACCTACGTGGTAAGTAACATCGGAATGCACCACCGGATCGCTATGATCTTCATGAATGATCAGTGTAAGACCGTTGGATAACACATATTTCTCGTATGGGATCACCAGTTCATCCCCTTGTTTGGTAACTTTTTCTACCAACCTGGTTTGCGCAGTGGCAAACGTGGTTGCCAGCGTCGCAAATGAAGTCAGTAACAGTAATTTTTGTTTCATGCGTATATAGATTTGTTTTGGAGAGGCCCAAAGTAAGGAAATCCGGCTTTGAAACCATTGCCATTTATCAAAATGATAGCCTTTTGCACCTGCGAGGTTTATTATCTTCGATAAAAAATTGTAACCATGAGCCAGTCCTATCGCACAAATCACGAAATCGATTATAAAATATTCGGCGAAGAACTCCAGTTCGTAGAAATAGAACTGGACCCCAATGAGACCGCAGTTGCGGAAAGCGGCGCCATGATGATGATGGATGACGGTATTGAAATGCAAACCATTTTCGGTGACGGATCGCAACAACAACAAAGTGGTTTGCTGGGCAAGCTGATGAGTGCAGGCAAACGATTACTAGTTGGTGAAAGTTTATTTATGACGGCCTTTACCAATGCAGGGCAGGGTAAGAAAAAAGTTAGTTTCGCGGCCCCTTACACGGGTAAGATCATTGCCTTGGATCTACAGCAACTCGGTGGCAAGATCATTGCACAAAAGGACGCGTTCTTATGCGCAGCCAAGGGCGTAAGTATCGGCATCGAGTTTCAACGCCGCCTCGGTACCGGCATATTCGGTGGCGAAGGATTTATCATGGAAAAAATAGAAGGAGACGGACTTGCCTTTATGCATGCGGGGGGCTATGTACTGGAGCGCGAACTGCAACAAGGAGAAATATTGAAGATCGATACCGGTTGCGTGGTTGCTTATACAGCGGGTGTGGACTTCGATATAGAATTTGTGCGGGGCATTAAAAACTGGATGTTTGGTGGCGAAGGGCTGTTCTTCGCAAAGCTTCGCGGTCCTGGCAAAGTATGGATACAATCCTTACCTATCAGCCGTCTTGCAGGCAGGATCGTACAATACGGAACGTACAAACGCAAGGAAGAAGGCAGTGTGCTGGGGGGATTGGGGAATTTGTTTGACGGAAGAGAGTAGAAATTAAAAATTCAAAATTAAAAATGCAAAAATGGAGTCCGCGGTATGAAACGGACTCCATTTTTGCATGTTGATTAATTTGTCTTAAACCCGCGACGTTAAGCGGGATTGAATTAAAAAAGGAAAGACCATTCTACGGCGGCTATTTTTTAATTTTTAATTTTGACTTTTTAATTCTTCTTCACAGCGGGGTAATTACTCGCTACCGTCAGTTCATAATCACTATTCTTTTTTAATTCCTGGATAAAACGGCGCAGCTCTATAGTGTCTTTTTCCGTGCCATATACCTGGTCATGGGCGAGCAGGATAAGATTATCAGGCACCCTTGTTTTGTTGCGCTCGAACATCCTGTTTATTTGTGCCAGCAACTGATCGGCAGAATTTTTTAATGTCAGTGTCTTGGGATCATAATGCCATTCAAGGTCCCAGCCCATTACCTGGAAGCCTGCTTTTTGTAAGGAATCGATCGTTGCCTTACTATTTTTAATATCGGTGAATTGTATACTATCGAAACGCCAGCTATTGCGACCGGGTGCCCGCACAATATTATTGCTTAGTGACAGGTTCTGTTGCGACCGTTTAAAATCACTGATCACGGAATCGGGATAATCATAAAACTTCGAGTAGTGATTATGAAAAGCATGGGTATTGCTATGATTGCATATCTCGATCTCCGTGGACGACTTCAGGCTATCCCATGCATTCGTTTGCCAGGGACTTGCAAAAGCATGTTCACCCACAAGAAAAAAGGTTGCCGGCACCTTTTCTTCCTTTACGATCTTCAGCACATTCATGGTACCCTTGTTAGGTCCGTCATCAAATGTGAGATAGATCTTCTTTTTCTTTTTTGTTGGAGCCGTTTTTACAAAAGACTCTTTTAATAAGGGATAAGGGTAAGACCCCTGGTTACTGCTAAAAGATTGTAGTGGCTTTTCCTGTTGTTCGCAGCTACTGATAAAAACTATAATGCTGAGGGCATAAAAAAAGAGATACCTGTTTCCGGGCTCCCCTTCATCTGAATTTTTTTCCATGATATGGTTGTGGTATTTGTAATGTGAAGCTACATAGCGGAAGGGTGTGTTTACGAATTTTAGTGGTTAAAGAATCTATAAAGAATGGTTTATAGTTTAAGGTTCTGAAATGGTACTGTTTCCTAAATGCGGGTAACACCCAACGTTAAGGACCCCAGACACTGAACCTTGAACTATAAACGTTGAGCCGAACCATCTTAAAATCTCCACCAGCATGTACGCTAAAGTTGGTTAATTTTGTCGTCACAAATTTTTACAATGGTTCGCAAACAGGAAGTACTCCAGGACGTAGTGATCAAATTTGCCGGTGATAGCGGTGATGGTATGCAGTTGACGGGAACGCAGTTTACCAATAATACCGCTTTGCTT